>CAZVNO010000104.1:0-3215 GCA_964628715.1 uncultured Gammaproteobacteria bacterium
GCAATCATTTTTGGGTCGTTTTATGAAGTGGCTGCCAAAGAATTTTCGAGAGGAAGTTGAGATGATGACCAAGGCACCTGGGGCACCGAGACTTCTGGCTTTTATGGCTCAAAAAGAAACAGAAATTTCGGGTATATTTAAATCTGGCATCAACGATACTGATGTTACCACCAAATGGTTTGAGAGATATTTTCAACCTTTGAATCCTGACACTGAGAACGCTTTCATGATGGCTGATATTCAGTCGTGGCTAACGGATGAGTCATTGATTCGAAGTGATAAATTATCTATGGCATGGGCATTGGAACATCGGGTGCCAATTTTAGATTACAGATTGGTAGAACTTTCAGGAAAAATTCCTTCATCTTGGAAATTTGACGGAAAGTCGACAAAGAAATTGTTCAAAGAAGCGATAAGGTCATATCTACCAGATCATATAATCAATGAACCAAAACGAGGTTGGGCATCGCCAGCTTCTGAATGGCTTAGGTATGAATTGAAAGATTTGATGATTGAAGCAATGAGTCCCGGATACGCGCCTGCGACTGAACATCTTTTTGACTTATCACATATTCAGCAAATGTATTTTGATCATGTGGAACGCAGGGCATACCATATGAATGTCTTGTGGGCGTTTTTGACTTTTCAGATCTGGAGTCGTAAGTTTCTTTCATAAAATTATATGGAAAATTCTAAAAAGAAAATTCTTGTTGTTACACCAAGGTTTCCATATCCAGAAGCTGGCGCTGACGAACAAGATCGGGCCGGTGGAATTCGCCAGCTTTTAAGGCTTGGCTTTGAAGTTGAGGTAATTTCAAAAGTGTTTTCATGGCAGCCATCCAATGAGATTAAATCTTTTTGGGAAAAGTTGGGGGTTAAAGTAACATTAATACCTTACCAAACAAAAAAAGGTTTCTCTTTTATTTTTGATGGCGCTGCCGCTGAATATCGCGATCCTGTTTTAATTCGAACAGTAGCCAAAACGATTAGCCTCTGCGCGCCAGATTTGCTTTGGTGTGATTATACTTATTTGTGGCCATTATTTAAACTGGCAAGAAGATCAAATTTGCCGATTGTCCTTAGATCTATAAATGTTGAGTCGCGACATTTTTTGGAAGAGGATGGACAATCAATTAGAAATTACATAAAAGCATTGCCAAAATTTTTAACTGAGGAGAATGCAGCGAGAGGCTCAGATGTTATTTTTTCAATTACTCCATACGAGCGTGAGTTCTACGAACATATTGGAGCCAAGCGGACTGTAAACCTGCCACTTCGCGGTTTGGCGCCGCTCATCGGTACTCATTCCCCAAGGATTGTGAGCGATGATGATTCTTTGCACGTATTTTTTTCAGGCTCTACTTACACTGTCAATCACAATCGGAGGGCTTTGGAGTTTATTATAAAAGATGTTGCGCCGGTAATTTGGGCGACCTATGGTTCTAAGTTTACATTTCATATTACCGGAGCCAAATTCCCTGAGGATTTAAAAAAATATTTGGTAAATAATGTGGTTTACGAAGGCTTTGTGCCTGATCGTGATATTTTTTTGAAAAATATGGACATCGCTTTGTCACCATCTCTCTTTGGAGCTGGGATGCAACAAAAAATTTTTGAACCGATTACCAGAGGTTTCCCTACAATTACCCACGCTCGCGGAATCGCCGGGTATCCTTTTGTTCACGGTGAAGATTTTTTGGCGATTGAAACAGTATCTGACGCTTGCCAAGCATTATCATCGCTTATCCCTTTTGAATCCAGGCAGAGGTTATCCGTAAACGCCAAACAAAAAAGTCAGAATTTATTTAGCGAATTTATTCTTGATTCAATTGTCTCTCAGGAATTATATCGAGTAATGAAGGTATGAAATTGCTTGTTTTTACTCAAAAAGTTAATCTTCATGATTCTGATTTGGGTTTTTTCCATGCCTGGCTCATTGAAATTGCAAAACAGGTTGATTCTTTGCTGGTGGTTTGTTTGGAAAAAGGTGAGTATCATTTGCCAGAAAACACAACTGTATTTTCTCTGGGCAAGGAAGATGGCGTTTCGCGGTTAGCTTATCTTATAAATTTTTATCGTTTTATTTTTCATTCACGCAAAAAATACGACACTGTTTTTGTCCACATGAATCCTGAATATGTTATTCTGGGTGGGCTATTTTGGCGAATTTGGAACAAAAAAATATTATTGTGGTATACCCACAAATCCGTCAATTTTCGTCTTCGTCTGGCGGAGTTTTTTGCTACAAAAATTTTTACAGCATCCAAAGAAAGTTTTCGTTTGCCAAGCAAAAAGATCAATATTGTCGGTCACGGTATTGACGTGGACGCGATTTTGCCTAAAAAAACTGGTAGTAAAATTTACGATAGTGTCAGACTTCTTTGGGTTGGTAGGATTAGCGCTGTTAAAGATCTGGAGACGGCAATTTTGGCTGTAAAACGGGTGTACGACAAAGGTATGTCAGTTCAATTTAGTATTATTGGCTCAACAATTACTTCTGAAGATAATGTATACAAGCAAACACTTATTCAATTGATCCATGAAGTGCGCTTGGAAAAGGTGGTGCATTGGGTTGGGGCCATGCCACCGGAAAAATTATTTATTGAGTATAGTAACCATGATATCTTCATACATACTAGTAAAACCGGCAGTATCGACAAGGTTGTTCTTGAAGCATTGGCCGCTGGCTTGCATGTTATCACCTCGAGTAAGGCATATGAGTCATTTGTTAATTTTGTAGAACGCTTTCCAGCCAATGATAGCGAAAAATTGGCTGAGTGTATTGAAAAAAGTGTGGAAATTGGTATAATAAAGCCGTCGATAATCGAGAGACGCGAATTTGTTAAGACAAATCATAATCTTTCGAACTTAATTGAAAAAATAATTAAAGGCGCTAGCGAAAAGCCGTAGGTTGTCTTATATCTATAATATATATGAAAGTTTCGATTGTTATACCAGCTTATAACGAAGAAAGAACAATAAAAGAGTTGGTGAATCAGGTTGCCACAGCGTCAGTTTTAAATTTGGAGAAGGAGATTATTGTTGTTAATGATTGTTCAAAAGATGGGACAAAGTTGCTTTTGGATAAAATGGCCAATGAGATAAAAAATTTGCGCGTTTTTCACGAACCTGTAAATCGCGGCAAAGGCGCTGCGCTTCGGCGCGGGTTTCAAGAATCAGTAGGTGATATTGTCATCGTGCAAGATGCTGATCTT
>CAZVNO010000105.1:0-3166 GCA_964628715.1 uncultured Gammaproteobacteria bacterium
TAGAGATGCTCTGACGTACGCAACAGAGCGGATTACAACAGAAATGAATTCAGCCAATGACAATCCTTTATTTTTTCGCGATCTTGGTATTTCTTATCAGGGGGCCAATTTTCATGGCCAGTCAGTCGCGCTTCCGCTCGATGTTGCCGCGATAGCGACAACTGAAATCGGTGTTTTGTCAGAACGTCGTTTGAATAAATTGCTTGACCCAGCGCGTAATCATGGACTTTCGCCATTTTTGGCACGAGGAAAATCAGGTTTGCGCTGTGGCCTTGAAGGTGCTCAGTATATTGCCACATCTTTGGTTGCTGAGTGTCGGACCATGTGTGCTCCAGCATCAATCCAGTCTATACCGTCAAATGGAGAGAACCAGGATGTGGTAAGTATGGGTTTGGTTGCTGCTCGTAAAGCAAGGGATATTAAAAATAAGATTTCAGCGATTCTCGCTGTTGAACTTTTGGCTGCGGTTGAAGCTCTTGAAGAACGCGATCAATCAAAATTAAGTCCGGTTGGTGAGACAGTTAGATCGCTTGTCCGAAGTGTTGTGGCACCTTATAACAACGACGTCCAGATGAATCCATTAATAACAGCAGTTCAAAAACTTATTGTCAGCGGAGAAGTTGTGGAAGCCGTCGAGAAAAAAATAGGCCACTCAATGTCATAATTTTATGCAATTATCATTTGAGCAACTTCAAAATGATTTGGAAAAATTATCAGTTTTGGAATGGAACAAAAAAGGTGAGGAATCAGCTTTGGCGCTTTTTCAAAGTGTCGCCAGATCAGTACCGGCTTATGCTGATGTTTTGGCAAAAGCTGGGGTTAATCCAGAGAATATAAAAACTTGGTCTGAAGTTGTTAAGAATGTACCAATTATTGACAAAGATTCGTATGTGAATGCATACGCGCCTAAAGATAGAATGTGGCCAGAGGATAGAAGCCGCGGGGGGGTTGTGTATGCTAGTTCAGGAACCACCGGAAAACCTACGTTTTGGCTTAGAAATTTATCTCACGACGAAGATGCTTCCATCTTACATGAAGTTTTGTTGAAAAAATTTTTTCACATTGATAAATATCGCACATTATTTCTCGATTGTTTCGCCATGGGTATCCATGTTGCCGGATTTATAACGGCGACATCAATACATCATGTAGCCAAAAATAATAAGAATGTTTTTCTGGCAACACCAGGAAGTAAAAAAGATGATATTATCGCGACTCTGACTTATTGGGCACCAAATGTTGACCAGGTTGTTTTGATTGGGTATCCGCCATTAATGCGGGACATAATTAATGAGGCGAGCGCCGCTGGTTTTGATTGGTCTTCAATTAAAAAGAGTTTTTTATTTGCGGCTCAAGGATTTTCAGAGAGTTGGCGTAGCCATATTTTGAAAATTGCAGCCGGGGATGAAGATACCGCAATTTTGAATATGTATGGTTCAGCTGATATGGGGCCAATGGGTTTTGAGACGTCAGCAACTATTTCCTTGCGTAAATATTTGGAGGGTGGGGAAGTGCAATATAATTTTGATTTGCCTAATCTAGCTTCAACTTCACCGTATATCTTTAATTACATTCCTACTCAGAGATTTTTTGAAGAGATTAATCATGAGTTGGTTTGTACTGGCGACAATGGCATGCCACTTATCCGCTACAACATTCATGATCTTGGTGGTATAATATCGCCAGGTACATTTAAAATTGAAAATAGAGGATGGGATTTACCTGGTTTATATTTGTTTGGTAGGTCAAACCATGCGGTTGTTTTTTACGGCGCCAATATTTATCCAGAACATGTTCAAAAAAGTTTGGAAGATAGTGGTGTAATTTCTTTTACTTCTGGAAGATTTTTTTTGGAGGTAAAAGAAACAGAGGATCATGATCCTGGTCTATACATTAGTATCGAACTTGGCCCAGGAGTTGTGTCTAATGAAGATTTGAAAAGTAAGTTAAGTGAACATGTTTTCAAGTTTCTTTGCCAGATTAATCGTGAGTTTTTAGTGGTTTTTCGGGAAATGAAAAATGAGCATCGTGTTTTTGTAAATTTGCATGAAAATGGCCATGAGATGTTTGTCAGCAAAAAGATGAAACAAACCTATTTTCGCAAGTAGCTGTATGAATCAGTTGTTTGAAAAATTAATCAAAGCGGCAATTTTGGCGCCATCAGGTGAAAATTGCCAGCCTTGGAAATTTGCTATAAAAGGCGATGATTTGCTTCTGTACAACTTGCCGGAACGTGATCAGTCGGCCTACAGCTGGGGGCAAATGGCATCATATTTGGCCAATGGCGCTGCGATTGAAAATATGGTTATTGAGGCAGCCGCTTCTGGCTATAAATTAGTGATAAATCTTTTCCCGGACACAAATGACAAAGATTTGGTAGCAATTATAAAGACAATCCCAGTTAATGAGTCGAATAGCACTTCTGTTTTGGCGCCATTTATTAGCAAGCGAGTCAGTAATCGTAAACCCTATAAAAAGATTCCTCTAACTGATATTGAAAGACAAGTAATAACTTCTGTTGAGCATGGAGAGACTGAAGCAAGGATTCATATGACAGAAAATCCGGAGAATATTAAAAAATTGGCAAAGTTGGGCAGCGCAAACGAACGAGTACTCTTTAGTAACAAAGGATTGCATCAATTCTTTTTTTCTCATATAAACTGGACAAAAAAAGAAGATGATGAGAAAAGTATTGGTTTTTATATAAAAACTCTTGAGATTCCAGGACCTGTGGTTTTGGCCTTCAAGTTTTTTAGTAAATGGTGGGCAATGCGACTCGGTCAGATTGTTGGCGCACATCACGCAGTTTCTGTTGTAAACGCTTCTATTTACGCTTCGAGCTCAGCCATGGCTTGTATTACAATTCCAGATACGTGTGAACCAAAAGATTTTGTAAATGCTGGTCGTGTCTTTGAGCGTTTGTGGCTTACTCTTATTGAACATAATTTGTATTTGCAGCCCGTTAGCGGTCTCGCGTTTTTGTATCTGCAAGTCACTCGTGGAAATCGAAAGATGTTTTCCGAAGAACAGGCCAAAGAAATTGAGATTGCTTTTGAAGGAATTAAGAATATTTTTAGTATCAAAGATAAACATATCGCAATGATGTTTAGAATTGGCCATGCTGATCCTCCTACCGCCCATGCAACTCGTTTGCCGCCTCAGATTG
>CAZVNO010000106.1:0-3107 GCA_964628715.1 uncultured Gammaproteobacteria bacterium
ATTACGTCTCCCATGATCTATTGGCGGTCCGGCTTTTGGTCTATTTGGCAATGGAGGAGCTATTTCAAGCTTTTTTTTTTCACTGCTCCACGGAACCTCCGCGTGCATAGTCTGTCCGTGATGAAATGGGACGTCAGCGAATCTTTCGTAACTATATACTTTTGCAAGTCCACGAACAATATGGATAGCATTGTCAGCATCATGAGTCAAAAGAGCGTTGATCCGCTCAGCAACTTCTTTTTTTACATCCAAATAAAACTTTACCGGTTTACCTTCACCAAGTTTATTGTCAGTAGTGTGCAGACTAATCAAAAACAATTGGCGTTCGCCTTCATGCTTCGGTACATTAGTCGATGGAATCTGCGTCCAAAAAACACCTTTCTGCTGTTCACCATTTGCGCCCGGTTTCGCCTGTTGGGCAAAAATTTTCTCCAACTCCTGTCTTTTAAGACCAAAAGGCCTTGGTTCCAATACACCTTTGAGCAACTCTTCTTTCGGCTTGTCTTCTTTTCCTTTTCTTTTTGTACCTTCACCTTTGTATCCTTTTTTAAAATATGGATCAGGTGTCTCATAAAAAGCTGCGCTTGTAGTATCTTCAGCACGAATCGCAGACAAAGTATTTGCCAGTCTTTGCTTCTGTTCTTCTGGCATATTATCATACTCAGACTGGACAGTATCTCTACTTTCAAGCCAATCCAAAGACTTCTTGTGAAGTCTGTCCCAAAATTTAAGCAAATCCAAAGACTTCCGGTGTCCATACTCCCAGCCATCAAAAAACACTTCCGGAGAATCAGACCCGGTTTCTGGCTTACCAGGGATTTCTTCATACGGAATTGTCTTGAATTCAGGCAGTTTTTTTTCTTTTGATTCAGCGTGATGATGCCCGGCAGGTGCTAGTGTTTCAAGCGCTACGTCGGCAGCTGGTTTTCCACCATGGCTAGGGTCGTCATGGCCACCACCCTCACCCTCAGACGCATGTTTTGCTTCTGCTTTTGGCGGGTGCCCCCCTTCCCCTTTAACTTCTTCATGAGCCCAAGCATAACTTTTAAATTTTGCTAATTCTTGACGCAGTTCATCAGCCTTTTCATCTTCAATTCTAGCCAAACGCTCAGTCTCTATTAAAATCCGCTTGGAAAAAGCAACCAAATCACTTCGCTCATCTGTACCACGAAATTCTGGCGAAGATCTCCATTGCTCATTAATTTCTTTAGATAAAGATTTTTTTGCATCCGTGTACTGACCCCTAGTCAATGAACCGCCTTGCGCTATATCTACGATTGATTGGATTGCGCGAACATCACTTCTAATCTTTTTCTCTTTGGCTTCAGCGGCGGAGATGCGTTTTTTCATCTCATCAAATTCTGCTTTTGCTTTTTTCTCTTCTGCCACGCCGACCTCACGAATCCAATCATCCACTCCAGCGCCGTTCCATTTTTTTGTTAATTCATCAAATTCCAATGATACTTTATCTTTTGCGTATTCTTTTTTCACCCACGCTTCAAGAATACGAAGCAAGGATTTGCCATGCTCTGACTTATCCATTTTTGGGTCTGTTGCACTATTTTGCAACTCTTTTCTAGTACGACGAACTGCTCCAGGGACCAAAGGTGTTTCAAGCACGACTTCGACCCTGCCTCTATAGGCAACATCAAGTGCGCTCATAAAGAGAGCAGAACCTTCTTTTTCTGCCTTTACGAGTTCATCAGATTTGCGTAATTTTTTTGTAAAACTATATTCAAAACCATCAGTGCTCCCGTCATGCTCCTCCTTATATTCTTTTTTTTCATGTTCCTCCTCAAACCACATTTTCATTCGAGCAACCGATAATTCTTGACGAAGCTTTGCTTCAGTATTTTTATCAAGCGGCGAAGCGTCAAAATAGCACCTGGCAACAATCTCTTTTAGCTCATCTTCAGTCAATTTTTCCGGATGTTCAACGTCCATCGCCCCATCTTTTACAAATTGAGCTTTTTTCAAATCAGCAATATTTTTGTAAACTTTTTTATCTGGATTGGAATCGCCAATTGCAATCACGCCATGAACAGCAGCATCGTATTTGGCAATATCCCAGTACATTGAAGTTTTATATTTTTCTTCATCATCTGCAAAAAATTTACCCTTAAGCTCATGCTCATCACACCATTTATGTAATTTTTCTGCCATTTCTACGGTAGTTCGTCCAGCGAGCTCTGCCTTTTCTGGGTCTGAAGCAATCATTTTCAACATATACGAAGCTCTATCCACCACAGTTTTTAACTTATCCGCCAATTTATTCTCTCCATACTTAGACTGTATGGCCACTATTTGTTCCGGCAATTCTCGTTGATATGACAGAAACTCCAAAATCAAAAACATTTGTCCGGCTTTTCCCTCATCCAAACCGCGAAACGCATCACTTAGAATTTTTTTGGCTTTTTTTCTAACTTCAATATCTTTGATTGCCGCAATGGCTTCTTTGATAACATCAGCCGTTGCTCCATCCAAACCATCAATAAGTTCGGCGACTTCTGGTTCTTCTGGTGTTTCTGCTACTGCAGTAAGAACAGGAACCTCCACCGGCTCTTCTTGAGGAATGATTTGGTCATTATCTTCTGCAAATTCTGTTTTTTCTATATCTTCCTCATCGACAACTTCCAATCTATGATCGCTTCCTTCTTCGCGAGCTTCTTCAGGAAATTCTCCGTCTATTTCTTCCATAGATACAGCTGGCTCATGAGGCACATTTACACTATCAAATACAGCAGGCCCACCTTCAATCGGCCCTTCTTTTTTACCATCAATACCGGCAACACTACCCAAAGCAGCGGCCGCAGGTGAACTTTCAATTTGTTTATCCAATGTCTCAATCTCATCAATTCCGTCTGAAATATGTACAGATAAAACAGCTATTTCATCCTCAGTGGCAGTAAATTCAGCTCGCTCAGAAGAATTCAATTTAGAAATAGCGCTTTTAAATTCAGCGCTTTCTTGGTCAAGAGACTGTTTATTTGCACGGAAACCACTAATAATCACTTTTTTTGTGTTTCCAGCTCCCAGACCCTCCGACATCCTGAGTTTACGCTCAAGATTATCTCGATAACTCTTAACATCATCAAACAATTTTTGCA
>CAZVNO010000107.1:0-3105 GCA_964628715.1 uncultured Gammaproteobacteria bacterium
AAAAACAAGAAGACGAACAAAATCCCTACCTATAGAGTTATATTAATAATTAATCGCAAAACCAAACCCTTGACAAATGTCTTTAAATTATATATAGTGTGGGTACTTATGTCCAGAAGAGCCCCGCAATAGGCTTGAGACAAAAATTCTTGATTCACAATTTTCCCTATATTTATGCGCAGAATTTGCTCATTGTGTGGCAAAAAACCACATCGCTCAGCCACACGAAGCCACTCAAATATCAAAACTCTTACCCGCCAAAGAGTTAACATGCAACGCGTCAATGGTCGTGAACTTTGCACAAAATGCCTAAAGACAGAACGATCAGCCGCCAAAAAATAATATTAGGCAATACACAAAAACAATACCAAAATCACCCCTTTTCGGGGTGATTTTTTTGTGTCGGGGTGACTGGACTTGTCCGCCAGGGGACGGATCAGCCTGTGGCTGAAACCAGCGACCTTATGCACCTTTACATTTGTACCATGTCGGGGTGACTGGACTTGAACCAGCGACCTTATGCACCCCATGCATACGTTCTAGCCAACTGAACTACACCCCGACATGATACACATGCGCGCGGACTTTATCCGCCAAAGGCGGAAGCTGTGCTATACCCCGTAAAAACTGGATATTATCATCTCCGTAAATATTTTTCCAATGCTTGCATACCCACATCCATATCACCTACCAACCCACCAAATGAAGCCCTGATATAGCCCGGAACGCCAAAAGCTGACCCGGGAACAAAAGCGATATTTCCTTTTTCCAGGGTTTCCAGGCAAAATTTTTCATCATTTTGTTCGCTAACGCCAAGCGCATCTAGAGAGAAAAAAGAATATAAGCCTGATTTTGGATAATCAAGAGGGACGGAAAGATATTTTTTAAATCCACCAATAAAAAAATCTCTGCGTTTTTGCATTTCATTTTTAATTTCCAGCATGATATTTTCAGAATTTTCTAACGCGGCCAGTGCCGCCCATTGGCTAATGGATGATGTGCCTGTGGTGCTCTGCCCCTGGACAACCGTAACTAGATCAATAATTTCTTTTGGGCCAAAGACAAATCCAACCCGCCAGCCAGTCATGGCAAAATGTTTCGAACAACTTTGGATGACCACGACTCGATCTCTGCATTCAGGGAATGACGCGCAGGAAATAAATTTATTATCATCAAAAGTAAGTCCGCTGTAAACTTCGTCAGAAATCACAAGTAAATTATTTTTTTCCGCCACCGACAAAATATTTTTTATTTCATCACGCGTATACAAAACACCGGTTGGATTTCCCGCATTATTCAAAATTAAAATTTTGGTTTTTTGTGAACATTTTTTTTCAATTTCCTCCGGTGTTATTTTCCAAATATTTTCAACTGTTGAAATTATTTTTGGTACACCAGAAAACATGTTTACAATTTGCGGATACGATACCCAAAATGGGGAGCCAATAAGCACTTCATCGCCTGGCGACAAAAGCGCAAAAAGTGTAGCAAACAAACCAAATTTTCCGCCACAGGTCACAACAGTTTCAGACATCTGAAAATTACTCCCGTACAACCGATTCATCCACTCTGAGGCAGCTTCACGCAATTCAAAAATTCCAGCAACCGGCGGATACAAAGTCTTACCATTTTTCATCGCGAATTCAGCCGCTTCAATAATTTTTTGTGACGTCGAAATAATCGGTTCGCCGATACCAAAATTATACACTCTCTCGCCTGCGACAATTTTTTTTTGCACGAGCGAATTGATTGCAAGAGTTGCGGAAGGTTTAATAGAAGAAATTTTTTCGGAAAAAATAATTGACATAACGCAATATTTTTCACAAAAAAAGTCCCGTTTTGGGAACTGTTTTTGTGATCCTACCCGTGAGCACTATCTCTATTCCAAAACGTGTAGGTGGGTAACCGCAATCTGTGACCCACGGGTCAAGACGATGTAGGTTTCCCAATAGAGATAATTTGTAGAAAAAGATATATGCTCAAAGGACGTTAGGATCATTGTTAGTATACCGTGATTAAAAATGGTGTCAAATCCAGTTTGTCATTTCGATCCGCCCGGGGCGGAGAGAAATCTGGTCGTCAAATGATTGTCCCGCCTTGGGTAGGATCCCGCCCGCTGGCGGTGACTATAATTATTTTGTAAAAAAACAAGGTCGGGGGGGGCTGCGCGCATGCGCTCGCCCACACCCCGACCAAACCTGTCATCGCGACTACGGCAGTCCGCTGGCTGCCCCCTTAGGGGCAAGATCCGCGGTCCAGCCAGGCTCGTCGACGATCCCCTTGCGAAGAGTCCCCCCTCCCTGATCTTCTCCGTCAGAGCCCTTCTCCTTCTCCTCCTTCTTCTTCTGTTCTTCGTTAACCTGCGACTCGTCGGACAATGTCCACCTCCACCTTCACCACCGTCGCGAATTGCGCGGCTGAATAAAAAAATAATTTTTATTATTTTTGCATTCTGCCGTACAAAATAAACAATTTTGAAAAAATGACACCCCGGACCCAGTCGCGTTGCGACGTGGGCGCCGGGGGCCGACCAGCCTCGAGGAGACATGCTCACTCGTAGTGCAGGTCGCAGAAGTTCGCGCTACGGGCCGAGGCCAGATCAGCCTCGACTTGAGAGACGCTGCGCCCAGCCTTCTGGCCAAGACTCTTGAGATTATCCTTGTCCACATGTTCACGAGCTCTGAGACGCCTGAGCGCCTCGTTGTACTTCTTGATCGCCTCTTCCATCTCGCTCATCTCTCCTCTCCTAGTGCTGATCCCAGTCAGGATCGAAACCCTGACGCTCGTAGTGCCGAATAACTCCGTCGAGCTTCTCCGGCAACTTCTGAGTGGTTGTCCGCTCATCCCCAGTCACCGACACCTGATCGGGTGTCGACTTTTGGGTCTGAGACTTATTCTCCTCCACCTTATACCTCCATCCACCGCGATCTTACGCAGTGAAGTCTGAAAACAAAATTTCCAAACTTCACTGTACAAAAAACCGCCGGTGAGGCGGTGTTTGCAGTTTGGCAAACAAACGCCTCAAAAAGAATTGAGAAAAATAAAAGAAAAAATTTGTTGTATGGGTTTCATAATTTGAATAACCTACTATATTTTGCGTAAATT
>CAZVNO010000108.1:0-1721 GCA_964628715.1 uncultured Gammaproteobacteria bacterium
AAAAAATTACCATTGGTATCAACTACTGATCATCACGGACCAATCACTCATCCATTTTTTGTTAACTCAAATATTATTTCTGCCATTCCATATTTTGGCAGTTCTGATCCGGACTTGAATAGTCTGGTTGTTTTTTCTTTTGCAAGTGTATCCACAAACAATGCCTCAGCCTATCCACGCGGCATCCTATTTCATGGTGGAGTTGATGGATCCGGCAACTTAATCCGCCTCCCAATTCTCCCAGACAAATTAAAAATGGGTGTGGTGTATGGCATGCGTCCATTCACACGCGAAGATTTGACCAAAGCCGAAGCGGAATTGTACAAAAAAGAAAAAGCTGGTGAAATTGCATCTGGCCGCGCAGAACAAGTACGTAATCTGTTGGAAAAATTTTTTGCCAGACAAGATGTGTTGGGCGCTACAGATTTGGCCTCACAAATATCTATAATCAATTACCATCTTTGGCCAACATTGTTTCACACGGCTGGACAAGACGGTTTATCCGCTTGTGCAGGAGATACAAGCATACTACCAAGACAAAACATTCCTGATTTAATTTACCTTGAAATTGAAACTTTAGTTACAGAATTGTTACTTCGTAAACACATTGTAAATTCTGAATCTCTAATCTACAAACTCTTATTTAATTCAGAGTATAGAACGTTATCACTAAAACATTTCAATAATATTCCTGGCGCATTTTCAATCGAAAAGCAATGGGGTACACACATGTTCTGGGCCGTCGATGAAAAATTGCACCGTGTCCGCCTCATCCTCCAAGACGGCAAACTCATTTCTGATGACGGGCTATTTATTTATGACTTTACCCCGGACTCAATCGCCCAACTCTTGAAAGAGAAAAAAATCTTCCCAAGCATGCTCCTGTGCTATGTCATGGTATCACTCTACTATGGCATGAAATGCCTCGGCGGTTTTTCACAAGTGAATGACCTAACAAGAACAAAAGAGGCGTGGCAAGAAATTCTTCACGCTGTTGGCGAAACTACTGAGGCTGATGCGATTGTGGCTGTCCAAACCAAAGAACTGGGTGGTGATGGGATGGTACTCGCCTACCACCGCACCGGTGAACTCGATATGGTACCGGCGACCGGCATCGATATGGCACTCAAAAAGTCTGACACTACCTTTGCAAAATATGTTGCCCGATCAAAAGAATTGACCATGTCAGAAATCATGCAACCAATGATCCCCGAAATGTATACGGTGCTTTATCCGATCCAGGATCGCAAACCGGAATATAATGCGGTCACCCCAGAAAAAATTCTGCGCAAAACAAGCCTTCTTCAAAAATTAACTGCCGGACAATAAATTAAAAATACCCTGTTAACAGGGTATTTTTAATTTATTTATTTTATAACTTTCATCTGGACAGACCTTTCATCCACCACCATATCCACGCCATCACCTTCTTCGATTTTCTCTGCCAACACCTGTTTTTTCAACTGATCTGCATAATCAGCAAACACGCTTTTCAAAACAGCATCTTCTGTTTTGTAAATTAATGTAATAGTATCCTGCACTGTGAGTCCAGCGTCTTTTCGCATCTGATTCACTGTACGCACCACTTCACGAAGAAGACCTTCTTTTTTGAGTTCATCTGTTAATTCAACATTGAGCATCACTATTACCCCACCGTCTTCTTTCATTTTCCAACCCTCATGTGTCAATTCTTTTGCACTAACAACTTCTTTTACATTCAA
>CAZVNO010000108.1:1821-3098 GCA_964628715.1 uncultured Gammaproteobacteria bacterium
TTGCTAATTGTGCCGCCTTGGGCGGCATCCCGCCCACTGGCGGTGACTAATTGTGACAATGGCTGACGTACTTTCACTCCAGCCTCAGCTCGCAAAGCCAAACCCATTTCCACAACTTTTCTTGCCACAGCCATATCTTCCAACACTTTTTCATCAATCATTTTCTCATCCACTACTGGCCAAGCTTCGAGATGCACACTTTCTTTTCTCGCAGCATCACTATCTATCTCATATCGCTTATCTCTTATCTCCAAAAAAATCTTCTCCGCAATAAACGGCGTAAACGGCGCCATCACTTTTGATAACGTAAGTAGGACTTCGCGCATCGTCGCTAGAGCCGCTTGTTTGTCTGCTTCATCGCCTCCTTTGAATCGATCCCTTGATCTACGCAAATACCAGGTTGATAATTCATCAATAAACACCATGATTGGCCGACTTGCCTCGGCCAAATGGTAAGCCTCCATTTGCTCCGTAACTTCCTTTACCAACAAATTCAGCTTCGCCAATATCCACTTATCCAAAACGTGCTTAGGTGCTAAGGTGCTAAGGTGCTCAGGTGCATCACCCGCATACGTCAAATAAAAAGTAACAACATTCCAAAGCATATTCACCACTTTGTTGTACATTTCACGCACCCCTGCTTCAGAAAAATTCAAGCTCTCCGCATACATAACCGGAGAACTCACAAGATAATACCGCATGGCATCTGCTCCGTATTTTTCGAGGACTACCATTGGGTCCGGATAATTTTTGAGACGCTTGCTCATCTTTTTGCCATCCTCAGCAAGAACAATCCCGTTTACGATTACATTTTTGAACGCTGGTGTTGCGCCGACATCTGGAATCGACGGCTTCTTTCCTCGCGTCAAAGCTGTTGCGAGGACATGAAGAGTATAAAACCAACCACGAGTCTGATCTTGTCCTTCAGCAATAAATCGAGCCGGGAAACCAGCCTCAAACTTGGCTTTATTTTCAAATGGATAATGCACTTCACCGTACGGCATTGATCCTGATTCAAACCAACAATCAAGAACATCAGGAATACGTTTCATAACGCCGCCGCACTTTTTGCATGGAAAAGTAATCGGATCAATCAAATGTTTATGCAAATCAGTTACTTTTTGTCCACTCAATTTTTCCAATTCTGCAACCGATCCAACCACCATCACCTCACCACATTCCTGATTCGCCGTGCCACACCGCCACACGCCTTCCCACCAGCCCGGCGTAGTGGGTGAGCCGATGCTCCAGGTTGTTCAGCAGCGCCTTGATCGGGC
>CAZVNO010000109.1:0-1860 GCA_964628715.1 uncultured Gammaproteobacteria bacterium
ACCTTGCCGAACAAGCATACTCATTTGGTTTTGGATTTTAGAGGCGGCGGTAGAATGTTTTTCAATGACATGCGTCGCTTTGCCTATTTGCAGGTTGTATCTCAAAAGCAAAAACAAATCATTGTGGAGACTTATGGGATAGAACCACTCACAAAAAATTTTACTTTTGATAAATTTGTAAGAGTTTTTAAAAACAGAAAAACAAATTTGAAAGCAGTATTGTTAAATCAAAAATTGATTGCCGGCATTGGCAACATCTATGCGGATGAGATTTGTTTTGCCGCTGGTATACGGCCTAGCCGATCGGTTGCGAAACTTACAAAAGAAGAATTGAATAAGTTGTTTTTGGCATCGGAAGAGATTATTGGTCGCGCGGTCAAAGCTCGTGGCACAACTTTCAATAGTTATGTTGATGGCAGTGGCAAGAAGGGGAGCTTCCTCCGTCAACTCCAGGTTTACAGCCGAGGCAAAATGCCGTGTCTGGTTTGCGGGACAGAGCTCACAAAGATTCGTCTGGCTGGCAGGGGGACTGTCTTTTGCGAGAAGTGTCAGAAGTGATTTGGCTTGACCCTATATAGAAAATATTGTATAGTGATGGCACTTTCGGTGCCGTTGTAGCTTCCTCCTCCGTTCGTCCTCATGTCCGAGCTTCGGAAGGACAAGCAGCTCTGTTGTAGAGTTTCGCTTGTACTTCGAAGTTCTGACACAAGTCAGAACGAAGTAGTGCCGTTGTAGCTCAGCTGGTAGAGCACGTCCATGGTAAGGACGGGGTCACCGGTTCAATCCCGGTCAACGGCTCAAAAAAGAAAGTCCCAAAAGGGACTTTCTTTTTTGATGCTCGTGTACACGGGATTGAAAACTATCCCCAGCTAAATGGACACAACTAGCCCCAAAAGCGTACAATTATCATGTATAATTTTGTATGTATGCCTAGTCCAGAATTTCGAGGTTTTGTGCCGAAGTCAATCAAAGAACTCCAGGAACAATTTCGAACAGTAAATGATAGTATATCTGCAGGTGGTAAAGAGAGTTCTTTAATACCACCTTCGGTACAAGAAAAGAATGTTTTAAAAATGTCAGAAGAGGATATTAAAAATACGTGGCCGTATCGGTATGAGATGTATGTAAAGCTGGTTCGCGAGCTCCCGAAATTCCACCAAGAAGGGGGCGTCTCCGAAGAAACAATGCTTCCTAAGGAAGAAATCGAAGACATGAAAAAATGGCTGCAAGCGCTGAATTCTCTTGATCTATATATTAAGAATCATATTGAAGGCAATGTTGTCACTTTGAAGGACCGTCAGTTTACCGTTTTCGAAGATATCCGTAAATTTTTGGAACATGGTGGTAGTGAAGGTTACGTGAAATTACCAACCGGTGTGGGTAAAACCGTTTTGTTTACTGAATTAGTAGAAGCCATGAACCTTCGCACACTCATTGTTGTTCCAACACGATTACTTATTAGGCAGACCGAAGAAAAGATAGAAAAATTTGCTCCTGATCTCGATGTAGGTAAGGTGTACGCAAAGGCAAAACAGTACGGAAGGCAAGTTACTGTCACCACATATTATTCACTCGTTTCGCAAATAGAAAGCGGGGTATTGAATCCGGCGGATTTCGATTCCGTTATTTTGGACGAAGTCCATGTTGCGTTAAGCAAAAAGCGCAAGGACGCTATTGATCAATTTGAACACGCAATTAAGCTTGGCTTTACTGCTACGCCTGAATATTCCGATAAAAAGAAGGTGGGCGATCTGCTCGAAACCCAAATTCATGGTATGTCGATTCGCGAAGCTATCGAAGACGAGGCGCTCTTGTCATCATTTTCATCAATCATTGCTAGAACCGATGTTGACCTTACAA
>CAZVNO010000109.1:1870-3087 GCA_964628715.1 uncultured Gammaproteobacteria bacterium
GTGAACATCCAGAGTCGCAATCAGGCCGCAGTGGATTTGTATAAAAGGATGTTTGATGGGAAACTGGCCATCGCATATTGTGTAGGAGTGTCACATGCTGAAAATGTCGCCAAGTTATTCAACGAAGCGGGAGTGCCAGCGGCAGTTATTAGCGGTGAAACACCGGAGGATGAACAAGAAGATCTTAAAAAGAAGTTTCATAATGGGGAAATAAAAGTTCTCTGTAATGCCGACATCTTGATTGCCGGTTTTGATGAGCCGCGTGCTAGTGTTTGTCTTAATTTGCGGCCGACCCACTCGAGAGTTGTGGCTGAGCAACGCGGTGGTCGTGTGTTGCGTTTGGATGAAGATAACGAAGAAAAGTATGCGGTCATTGTTGATTTTATTGATCGTGGGTTGGAAGAAAATATGCCGGTTTTGTTCGCTGATATCGTTGGCGCAGCGCAGATTTTACAAAAAAAAGAGGGTAAGGGCGGTGGCGGTAAAAATCCTCCGGTTCCGGGGTATACGACTATTGAAATACCTGGCCTGGAAGTCTTGGTGGATATTGAAGAGATAATGAGCATAGTTAATGAAAAACATGCAAAAGAAACAATGAAAGAAAAAATTTCTCTCGACCAACTTAGAGCCGAAGTTCGAGCCGAATTTCCTGAAGCAACTGGTAATTTAAGAATATTATACAGGGCGGCTTGTGAGAAACATCCAAACTGGCCAAAGGACCCAACAGTTTTTTTCAAAGACGCTGGCTGGGTTCGATATACAGATTTATTTGGTAAGGAAGTGGTTAAAAAAGTTGTTTCTCTTGACCAGCTCAAAACCGAAGTCCGGGCGGCTGGGGTCAATTCGTTTGATAAATACAGAACTGAGCGTATTAATCATCCGCAGTGGGTTATGCATCCAGATATAACGTTTAAAGATAACGGCTGGGTAAGTTGGCCTGATTTATTTGGTAAGAAAAAGATATCTCTTGAAGAACTGAAGAAAGAAGTTCAGGCTGCCGGTGTTGATTCATTTGATAAGTATCACGCCGCTCGTCAAGATCATCCACATTGGCCATCTGTTCCGAAGAAATTTTTTAAAAGTCATGGTTGGAAAAATTGGTCAGACATTTTTGGTAGGGAAGAAGTAGAAAAAATTTCCTCTCTTGATCAGCTTAAGAACGAAGTTCGAACTGCGGGAGTCAATTCTTTTAGAATGTATCACGCCGCTCGTCAATA
>CAZVNO010000110.1:0-1264 GCA_964628715.1 uncultured Gammaproteobacteria bacterium
AGATCTTGGTTCAAATGAAAAAAGTACTGGTAATCAGAATGAAAGTAATAATCAAGATGTATCTGTACAGCCGCCTATTTCAGGTGATAATAGTTTAAATAACCAAGGTCAGAATCAATCAGGCCAACCAATTTCAAATACATCTTCAACAACTTCATCCTCAATTAATTCCATTTTTTCAAGAACAACTTCACCGATTGGTGGCGGTACTAGCGTAAATAATAATGGGGGTCGTCAGACTACTGTTTCTAGTGCTGCAGATACTGTTAACCTTTCTTTGATGGTTACGGAAGCATCTTCCAGCGTAACACCTAGCACATCTATCTCGTTTACAATTGAATATAGAAATCTTGGTACAGGTACAGCTACCGGAGTCGTGGTAAGAGAGGTAATACCGGATAATACATTTTTTTATGTAAATAGCAGTACTGGATCATGGGATTGCGCTGATCGATCTTCCGCTGGTACAGTTTGTTTGGCGACTATTGGATCGGTTGCGCCTGGTGCGACAAGTTCGATTATTTTTGCTTTAACAACATCAAGCAGTTATGAAGGTACCTTTAGTAATACCACAACTATATATGATAGTGGCTCTCTTGGGTTTGATGCTGACACAAATAACAATACAGCATACTCCTCTGCAATAAGCGTAAATGGTCAGCCAGACATGAGTATCTCAGTTTCAACAAGCAACGCGACTAGTTCTGTGAGTACAACAGTTTTATTTAATTTGGCATACAGTAATGCTGGCACAGTAGACGCTTCTAACGTTACTATATCGGCAACTGTACCAAGCAGCTCAATTTTTACTTCTGCCTCTAGTACAGGATCCTGGAGCTGCACAAACAATGGCGCGCCTCGTTCTACTTGCACAGCATCTATCGGCACAGTTTCCATTTCTGGCTCTGGAAGTTTGGTATTTGCAACAACACCTTATTATTCGGTGGATGGTAGCAGTGTTTCAACTACGGTAACTATTGCTGATGATGGAACATTTGGCTCTGATAGTAACTCATCTAATAATTCTTCTTCTTTATCCGTCCATATAATGCGTATACCTTTGACAGAATTGGGTTCGAATTTATACTTGAATAGGTATTCTGGCGGCCTATTCCCAGGAGGAACAAACACTATGCCATCAGCTCACGCAACAGCTGGTTTGTCCAAGTCATCCCTTATACAGCAGCGTAATTCTTCCGGTACTGCCACAACGACAAATGGTGTCGTAGTCATGCTTTCAATTGGTATGACAAATACCAATCTT
>CAZVNO010000110.1:1274-2561 GCA_964628715.1 uncultured Gammaproteobacteria bacterium
TCAGGTCGTGAACAATATGTGACTGCGTGGGATCAAACATCGGATACACAGTATTCTCGTATACTATCAACACTCCTTACTCCACGTGGTTTGGCAGAAAGCCAGGTCCAAGCTGTATGGATGAAATTAGCTATCAGTTCGCCTACTTCAAGTTTGGCAAGTAGCACAAGTCCAGATGCTTATACACTTAAAGCGACGCTTGGACATGTAGTTCGCACATTAAAATCTCGTTATCCAAATTTACAGCAAGTCTTTTTCTCAAGTCGAACTTATGCAGGATATACATCATCTGCCGTTAATCCAGAGCCATATGCTTATGAGAGTGGCTTTGCCGTTAAGTGGTTGATTGAAGCGCAGATTAATCAAATGGATGCAGGTACAGTCGATAGCCAGGCCGGTAATTTAAATTATGATAATGGTACTGCGCCGTGGATTTCTTGGGGGCCATATATTTGGGCGAATGGATCAACGACAAGTACCGATGGTGTAGCTTGGACGCAGAGTGATTTTCAAGCAAACGGTTTGAATGTTAGCACAGCCGGAGCTAATAAAATACGCGATGAATTGACGGAATTTTTTGACAATTCTCCGTACACAAATTGGTATTCGGCGTCAACTTCATTGGCTTTGACGGATTTGGTCAGCAGTACCTATCTGGGATATAGCGGTGGCTTGTACCCAAATGCTACAAATACAGTACCAAGTGCTCATCGTTCGGCTGGCCTTCAAAAAGCAAGCGAAATACAGCCATTAGATGTAAATGGTAATGTTGATACTGTAAATGGGAAAATTACCCTACTTTCTATCGGTCTATCAAATACATTGCAGGCATTTTCTGGTTTCCAATACCTGGTGTGTGGAAGTACAAATTATTCTGCAAATGGAGCAGTTTATCCAACTGACGAAAATGGTACGATTACCCCGGTCAATTGTGTGCCTCAATCAGGTTCTGGGTACAATACTACGACACTAGCTATTATGAATGGCTCTATAGGTGGGCAAGTGGCGGCAAATTGGGATGGTACAACTTCTGCTAGTGATGCTAATTACGGCAGTGTTTCCACCTCATTCTTCTATAACCCTTATTCAGCTCGTCAAGTTCAGGCGATTTGGTTGAAGCTTGCCAATGCTTCTCCAACAACCAGTCTTATGACTTCAAGCACAACATTAATACCAGAGGCTGCTATTTATCAGCGTCAGCTCGGTCGTATTATGCGTACGCTCAAGCTGAGATATCCAAATCTTAAGCAAGTATTTATTTCACCGCGCACTTATGGAGGTTATGAT
>CAZVNO010000110.1:2571-3027 GCA_964628715.1 uncultured Gammaproteobacteria bacterium
AACACTGAGCCTTATTCATATGAATATTCTTATTCCATTAAGTGGCTGATTGAATCTCAGATAAATCAAATGCAGACAGGTGCTATAAATCCAATTTCTGGTTATCTGGATTACAGTACCAGCAGCGCTCCTTGGATTGATTGGGGTCCTTATATTTGGTCAAACGGTTCGACTGCAAATTCTGATGGGTTTAACTGGAGGTATAACAGTGACAGAAGTGTAAGTGATGTGCGTCAGGATGACAGAGTCCATGAATCACTTGCTGGTAGGCTTAAGGTGGGTCAGAAGTTGATAGATTTCTTTATGAATTCAGAGTATACGAGCTGGTTCCGTGATTAATAAAATTAAATAATTGATTTTGTTTCACCGGATCATAACGATTGACTTTACGCTAAAAAAAGGGCATACTCAGTAAAAGTACGCCCTTTTTATTTTGTAAAGTCAGACCCGGATTTG
>CAZVNO010000111.1:0-279 GCA_964628715.1 uncultured Gammaproteobacteria bacterium
ATGTGGGTTGTTTTTAAGATTTTGTTTGCCGCAACGACTTACGCGATGTTGCGCATCATAAACTCACGAATTTTTTCTTTGGAGACTCCGCCCACCAACTTGTCAACAACTTGTCCATCTTTGAAAATCAAAAATGTCGGAATACTCATAACCTGATACTTCCCAGCCATAATCTGATTGTCGTCGACATTCAATTTACCAACTTTCAATTTTGCTGGGTCACTTGATTTTGCCAGCTCTTCGACAAATGGACCCATCATCTGACATGGACCGCACCAT
>CAZVNO010000111.1:289-618 GCA_964628715.1 uncultured Gammaproteobacteria bacterium
GAACATTTGATTTCAAAACTTCGGCGTCAAAATTGGCGTCTGTGAGTGTAAGTTCTGACATAAGGGTGTCTGTTAAGAATATAGACAATTGTACAAGAGCTAACTTTTTTTGGCTAGACCCCCTGTTTGGGGATAAACTATTTGAAGATAATTTTGCGTGTTTTTAGCTCTTCTGTGTAGATTTCGAGGACATCCCCGTCTTCAATCTTGATTTTGCCATCAAACTGGATACCACACTCAGATCCACTCGGGACTTCCTTGACTTCCTGTTTTCCAGATTTCACCAAAGATACTTTACCACTGCCAATAATTTCACCGCTTCTTTTTAC
>CAZVNO010000111.1:628-3015 GCA_964628715.1 uncultured Gammaproteobacteria bacterium
GCGTGTCTTTGGCAATCTTACCGTTTTCTACCCGTCCACCCACAATCATGCTATTTTTGTCAGTGCGGAAAATTTGCATGATTTTGAAAATACCGACTTCTTTGACAATAGTTTCTCGATCCAACATTTTTTCCAATTCTTCTTTTACCCAATTGATCAAATCGTAAATAATCTTGTATTTCATGAATGGAATATTCTTTTCACGAATTGCGGCTTCTCCATCCGGAGAGGCGTTAACGTTGAAGGCGATAAGTATACCATTACCCGCCTCTGCTTTTGAAACATCATCAGCCGATACGTTTCCAAGACCCTTGCCGATAATTTTTACTCCGACTTCATCATGATGAATTTTTTCCATCGAGCCAATAATAGCTTCTAGAGACCCAAGCACATCGGCCTTGATAACCAAATTGAGAGTTTTCTTTTCGTGTTCTTCTTCTCCGCTTTCGCGCTCGGCGCGAGTCACAAGTGTGCGCTGCGCTCCAGACATATCGGTACGTTTGGCTTTGATATTAATATCTTCGGCCGTACCGATTGAACTCACATCCAAAATATCACCAACTTCTGGCGGAACTTTGAAACCCAAAATTTGTGCCGGAACAGACGGAGTTGCCATATCGATAAGTTCACCGCGATAATTACGCATGGCTCGGACTTTGCCGTAGATCTCATTGTTTACAACCAGCGGATCATTTTTTCGGAGTGTCCCGGCCTGAACCAAAATAGTTGCGAGCGGTCCGGTTTGTTTATTCACATGTGATTCAATAATTGTCCCAACGGCCGGAATACTCGAATCAGCCTGAATTGTTTCGGCGTTCAGATCGGCCACCAAAAGAAGGACATCAAGAAGCTTATCAATATTAAGATTATTTTTTGCAGAAATTTCGACAAACGGCACATCACCGCCCCAATCTTCCGGCTGCATACCGCGTTCTGACAATTCAGTTTTAACACGGTTCAAATCAGCGCCCGGTTTATCGATTTTATTTATTGCGACCACAACCGGTAATTTTGCGGCTCGAATAATTTGGATAACTTCTTCAGTTTGTGGCTTCACGCCATCGTCAGCTGCAACCACAAGAATAGCCATATCAGCCACCTTGGCACCACGTGAACGCATGACAGTAAACGCTTCGTGTCCAGGCGTATCGATAAAAGTGAGAGCACGCTCAGATTTTGTTTTTGGATCTTTCCAGACAGTTTGATAAGCACCAATATGCTGAGTGATACCGCCGGATTCTTTGGCGGCGATATTGGCTTTTCGAATTGTATCAAGCAAAGTTGTTTTACCATGATCGACGTGGCCCATGACCACAATCACTGGTGGACGTGATTCTTTGGTAGTTGATTTTTGGAGAGCTGCCTCAAGCGCATTGGTTCGCACATCTTCTTTTTTTGAAACCTCGGTACTTTGACCAACTTCGCGCATTGGCGCAAAACCAAGTTCAGCGGCCATAATCGCTGCCGTATCATAATCAATATTTTGATTTTGATTTGCGAGAATTCCATTCTTCATGAGCTCGGTCATGACAGCTGTTACCGGCAATTGCAATCTTTCGGCAAAATGACGAACAGTAATAAGATCAGGCAAAGATACGCTTTGCCCCTGTTCACGGCGAAGTTCTTTTTCTTTTTGCTTCTTTTCTTCCGCAGCCTTGCGTTTCTTTTCTTCCAAATCTCGCTTGATAAAAGGCCAGCGGCGAACAATCTGGTTGGCGACGCGATCATCAATCTTTACAGCGCGCGCACCTACATCAAAACCATACTGTGGCAAGAGTTCCATGAGTTCTTTTGGGTTGGTACGAAGTTGTCGGGCGAGTTCGGATACATTCATAGATTATAAGACATTGTTCCATTGCTATATTGTCAGTGCTAAAATTATACTCTGTAGAGATGAAAAAGTCAATTATATAAACAAAAACCCCGATGAGAATCGAGGTTTCTGTTTACAAATCTAGTTTAGAGGAGCATCCCAACAATCAACAAAGCGACTATATTAAGAATCTTGATCATCGGGTTAATGGCTGGGCCAGCAGTATCCTTGTATGGGTCACCGACAGTGTCTCCAGTCACGGCTGCTTGGTGAGCGAAGCTGCCTTTGCCACCAAAATTGCCTTTTTCAATGTATTTCTTGGCATTGTCCCAAGCACCACCACCACTCGTCATGGAGATAGCGACAAAGATTCCGGTAATAATCGAACCTACGAGCAACCCGCCAAGTGCCTCAATGCCGAGTAACCAACCCACGAGAATCGGGGCAACCACTGGGATAAGCGCTGGCAATGTCATCTGACCAATTGCTGCTTTTGTTACGATATCAACTGTGCGACCATAGTCTGGTTTTTCTGTGCCATTCATGATACCTGGTTTTTCTTTGAACTGTTTGC
>CAZVNO010000112.1:0-2975 GCA_964628715.1 uncultured Gammaproteobacteria bacterium
AGCAGCTGAGTCTCCATCCATGGAACCAAAGTTACCTTGGCCGTTTACAAGTGGTAAGCGCATGGAAAAATCCTGAGCCATGCGGACAAGAGAATCGTAAATAGCCAAGTCGCCATGCGGGTGGTATTTACCCATGACATCTCCAACTACACGAGCTGATTTGAGAAACTTGGCATTATGTTTCAGGCCAAGGTGCCACATGGCATAAAGAATGCGGCGATGCACTGGTTTAAGCCCGTCACGAACATCCGGGAGGGCGCGGGCCACGATAACACTCATGGCATAATCTAGGTACGAGGTTTGCATCTCATCGACAAGTTGAATTGGTTCAACTCGACCGACAGATGATCCGATTGGCATAACTTCTTGTCCTGGTGGTTGTTTTGGCATACATCATGAATCAATCAGTGACCGTTGTCGATGTGGAATCGAACCGAGGCAGGGTGCTCGTGGTCAGTGTAGAACTTGCTGTTTCAATTGAGGAGCTTGTCGTTGTAGCTGTATTTGCAAAGGCAAATTGTGTTTGTAAAATCGTTTGGATTTGTTTGGTAATTCCGGTTTTTTCTTTTTCTGCCTCAGGTGATTCTTTTGTTTTAACGTTATTTATAGCGTTTTCAAAATCCGTAATTGCAGTCGTGGCAATAATGGCTTCTTTAGTGTCGTTCAATTTTATTTTTGATAACATTGTTTTGGCGTTCAAAAACCACATTACAAATACCAACATCCCCATACTGATCGCCCCAATCCACACTATGTGCCGGCTAGGGTGAGGTGGTGGAATAACTATTTTTGGAGCCTCTGGTGCTGTAAAAGGTGTGGTCGGTGGATCGATCGGTGGTGTTGAGACACCAGTCGTAGTCATGTCTCCCATGATAAGTTCAGGGATACTCTTGACCGCCTTTCTAATGTCGCGTTTTAATTTTTTTGCAGCCGTGGCTGTGGCTGTTTTACGTTTTGACATACTTTGGTAATCCAACCAATGAGAAATTATTATTCTTTTTTCAAGACAACAACTTGTGTTTCTTCGGCTGGTAAGTCTTTTTTCTTTAAAATTACCTTTGTTTCCGGAGTTTCGGCCTTGGCACCAAATTCACGTAGAAATATTTCTGGACCAAGGAGTTTTGGGTCATTATCAGATTTGAATCCTACTGGGATAACTACTTTTGGTTCAATCGCGTTGACTACTTTGGCGGCTGTTTCAGGGTCATAACCCGTACCACCGCCGATTGGTAAAATGAGAATATCAATCGCACCGATAAGTTCGAGCTCTGGTTCAGTCGGGACATGATTTGTCAGGCCCATGTGAGCAACACTCATTCCCTCTGCGTCAATCCGAACAAATAAGTGGCCGCCATCTCCGCCGTAGCCAGAGGTCATAAGCACTCCTTTTGTCTCGCATTCACCCGGCGTAGCTAAGACAAAAGGTTCACCGGATAAGGTAACGCTACCCTCTATCCCACGAGTATAAAGAGCGATGTGTGGGGTGAGACTTCTTGGGAATGAACCCAAATCTGGTTTGTATGGGTCAATAACCACAATTATGTCTTCGTCATTTGGTTTTGTTTGGATTTTTACAGCGGTTCCCCCAAGCCAAGAGATGTGCATACAAAATAACTCAAAAATCAAAGCGAAAATACAAAACTAAT
Organism: uncultured Gammaproteobacteria bacterium; assembly: GCA_964628715.1. Taxonomy (GTDB): domain Bacteria; phylum Patescibacteriota; class Patescibacteriia; order Magasanikbacterales; family UBA922; genus JAHFIC01. The sequence goes on from CAZVNO010000112.1 coordinate 1,647, forward strand.
GACACTAGTATAGCTGGTGCTTATAGACTCTGCAAGGGGCTAAAGGGCCGCCCTCTTGCAAAAATTCAACTTATATGCTATAGTTGGCGAGCTTATAAAGCATATTTATTCACTCGTGACTGTAGCCAAGGCTGTAGTCAGAACTTGTCCCATGCCAATGAGACCGGTTAGAGGATTTTTTTGTTATATGGCAACTAAAGAAAAAAAGAAAAAAGAAGTCGAGGAACCAGTCGCTGGTAGTTTTGCCGCACTCCTCAAAGATTTTTTCGCTAAAGTACCAAAAGTTGGTGATTTGGTGAAAGGAAAAGTTATTTCAGTCGATAACGGAGCTGTCCGAATCGATATAAATGGCTTAACAACCGGTGTTATTCGCGGTCATGAGCTCTTTTCAGAATCTCGTGAATTTGCCGATATAAAAGTCGGGGATGAAGTTGAAGCTACAATCATTGAGCAAGAAAATGAAAATGGTGAAATGGAACTCTCTTTCCGTTCTGCCGGACATCAGCGTGTTTGGGATCGCATGGGTACTCTCATGAAAGACGGTATTACTATTTCTGCCAAAGTCGTCCAGGCCAACAAAGGTGGTCTTATGATGCGCGTTGATGCAGTAGATGGTTTCATGCCGGTTTCACAGTTGAATCCAGATCATTATCCACGTGTACCGGGCGGCGATAAGCAGCGTATTTTGGAACAACTTCGCTTGCTCGTTGGCAAAGATATGCAGGTCAAAGTGATTGATGTTAACCAGAAAGAGAATAAGCTGATTGTTTCTGAAAAAGCCGTCTGGGAAGACGAGCAGAAAGCAGTGCTTGATTCTTATAAGATTGGTGATATTGTTGAAGGTGAAATTTCAGCCTTAACCTCATTTGGCGCCTTTGTTAAATTTGGTGAAGGCTTGGAAGGTTTGGTCCACATTTCTGAAATTGTCTGGCAGCGTATTGATCATCCAAAAGATGTGTTAAAAATTGGTGATCGCGTAAAAGCCCAGATTATTGATCTTAATAAATCCAAGATTTACCTTTCAATGAAGCGTTTAATCGATGACCCTTGGAAGGCTGTTAAGGATAAATATAAGATTAATCAAGTTGTCGAAGGTACTGTCCACAAGATTGAGCCATTTGGTCTCATGGTAAAATTGGACAATGATATTCATGGTTTGGCTCATATTTCAGAACTTTCTGACGACCCTGTCACTGATGTGAAGGTTCTTCGTGAGAAGTTTTCGATTGGTCAAAACTATGCTTTTGAAATCGTCTCAATCGAACCAGCAGAACACAGACTTGGTCTTAAGCTTCAGGGCGTAAAGGGTAAGCGCTCAAAGAAGAGCGA
>CAZVNO010000113.1:0-2931 GCA_964628715.1 uncultured Gammaproteobacteria bacterium
TGAACCGCAAAATCAGGGCGATGATCGCCGTTGAAATCGCCGACCACAACCATTGCACCTCGATTTCCATTATTATCTACCACAACTTGCTGTAGTTGAAACCGAATTGCCCCTCCCCTAGTCGAGACATTTTTATAAAGACGCAACTCATCACTACCGCCAGATGGACTATCTGAAGAATGGAACATGGTTCGATAATGTCCATAAACAACCAGATCAAGAAACCCATCACCATCAAAATCGGCTTTGCCCCAAGCACCGCCGTACATACCCGGTAAACCAGAATCTTCTGCGATGAGCGACAAACCACTCACGCTCACAGGCGCTGTTGGTTGATTTGGGTTAGGATTTGCAGCAGGTGGTGTCACCGGCGTCTCTATAGGTGGAGTTGATAAATCAGTCACGCCACTATGTGTACCACCATCACGATCTCTTACTATTTTATCCAAAGTATTATTTTGCAAAGTTGCTGTCGATTCGCGATAACGAACATCAATAGAAGCCACGTCACCATTCATCGAAGAATCCGTTACCAAATTGCCACTAATCTGCGTATCATGTCCACGTTCTATATATATAGCCACACCACGAGTGTGACGAATGGTATTGCCTCGCACAATTGCTCGGTTATGTTCGTACGTTCTCTCACCATTTCTAAAGTATTGCGTGGCACTTGTTCCGCCAATAGATATAGCGATATCATTATTATCGAATGTATTATTTTCAATCAAAGAATCTTGACTATTCCCTTTAAGCACAATCCCCCAAGCATGCGAATTTTTATTCGCAATCTTAATATCATGGATATTATTTCCTCGAATCACCCAGCCTTTTACACCAATGCCATCGATACCTTCAGCAACAACATAATCAGTTGGTTCATGAAAAAAAATTTCATTATTTTCCACCAAAAGATTATCCGGATATGGACCCACAGTCCCAGGGCTAGCGCCTTTAATTGCACTCTCTCCACCCTTGAACACTTCCATCTTACCGTTTTTTATAACAATATCATGAGCATCATCATTCAATTTATAAGCATGATATGAACCTGTACCAATAATTTGAACCGATAAACCATCAAAAACATAATACGGGACAGTAAGATAAAAAGCTTCTTCAGCTTGATTGGTTACCAAAATAGCCGTATTTCTTGATTCAGCCTTTAGTGTAATTGGCTGAGAAGCTGTACCACCACGAGTAGTCGTAAGTCGAACACCACTCAAATCATAAGTGCCCGGTTTCAGAATTATTGTTGTCCCGGCTGATGCAGTAAGTAATGCCTGCCGAAGAGTAGAGACTGAGTTCACTATCACATTTTGACCGACGGGTATCCCCAGGGCTGGCTGTGAACTGCTTTGGTTAGGTGTGGTTGGTGTTATTTCTGGGAGAAGATCAGGGAATGTGACTGATTTTTGTAACACCGGTATATGATCAGCCCGATAAAGTACATTAAGATCAGACATGCTATTTATATAGTATTTTGCCCTGTTGCCAAACAATGGCTGCGGGTAAATAATATATACTTTTGGCGAGTCAGAATATTTAAAAGCCAAACCATTTGGATAATTTGTTGGTCCGGTAATAATCGGGCCAACAGAATACTTGTTCATAACTGTAGGGGTAACATCCTCTACCCAATTCCATGCCATACCCAAATCAGAAAAAACCTGTTCTGAGTCAACTGGGAATACCATTGAATTTATAAGCAAAAAAACCCTTGGGTCAGTAACTGTTTTTATGAGTGAGCCATTTTCAAATTTTCGCAAACTGCCCCAAGGCATAAAACCAAGACTATCATCCGGCACCTGATTTAACACCGAAACAGAGGTTATTCTTACTTCAGACCATGATGTAAAGTGAGAGAAAAAAATTTGTGGATTCTTGATTGGCTGTTTTGTGCACTGTTCAGTAATATAGTAAACACCGGCTGTCAGTGGTGTTTTATAAGCCTGTCCAGATGCCAATGGGCACACATCAGCTTTTGCTTCTGACTTAGCGAACAAAAAACCAAAAACAAAAAAAGTTGCTAAAAAAACAATTTTTACTTTACTACTATAAATTTTTAGCTTTATTGACATAAAAAAGGAGCATACCCGTAGAGAATTTAGTATACTCCCCTTTCTTATTCAGCTCAAATGGCTACATGCCATAGCCAACCGGACCGATCCCCGGAACACTCACATAACCTTCGGTATTATCAGCGTTTGAATTACCAGCACTATAGCTACTAGACCAAAAATTGTCACCGCCAGAGCCGCCGCTAGCACCACCGGAGGCATACAAATTACCCAGAGCAACATTGCTCCCAGTCAAACCAAAATTTCCACTAGCGTCGAGCCAATATGATCCTGGAATTACCTGGCCAACATATCGGGTAAGCAAAGCAACCTCGCCGTAAGTAATTTCTCGTCCATTTATTATTACGTTCGTATTTCCGTTTGAGGCATTTCTAGGCATTGGATCAAAATTATAGCCGGTCGCGATAATGCCAAGCGGACCATTGCCCATTACACCATACAGCCCAGTCATGCGATCATACCAATAATCTCCAGGCGTTACCGAACCATAGATATTTTTTAACGATTGAACCTCTTATGAGGTGAGTTTTTCACAATTTATTGTAACTGAAATTGCACTTTGACCTGGCTGAGTAGAGACTCCGCCATTTGATGTTTGATTTTGCGAAGCAATATCGCCATTTGTTTTTACAGGCTCTATTTTTGTTGTTTGATTTTGTTTATTTACATTATCAACAATTTGCTTGCTTGAATCAAGTACTGTTTCAAGATCAACTTCTATAACCCTATCAGAAACTACATTGGCGCTGTCTGGTGTGACAGAAACTGGAGAAAAAGCTGTTTTCTTTTGGACCAATAGGAATAGTCCGATGACTGCTACGGCAAGGCCAATCGCAGTGTATAATTTTAA
>CAZVNO010000114.1:0-879 GCA_964628715.1 uncultured Gammaproteobacteria bacterium
AGAATGTATTCTGCGAAAATTGTTTTGAAAAAAGCGGTAAAGGCTCTCCAGACAATGCTGAGCAATTCAAACAACTCAACGAAAAATTAGACCGCTTGATTACCCTCTTAACCACAAAAAATTCTGCGCCAAAAGAGGTAAATGAAAAAACCGCCCCACTCGCACCGGTTGCAGAAGAAAATAAAACCGCTCGAACAAAACCAAGAACCAAAAAGGTTGCCGCGAAAAAGAAAAAGTAACATTATCCAATTCCAAAAAAAAATATCCGCCACTGGCGGATATTTTTTATGCAGAAATTATTTTTTACCCAATTTTTATATCCACGATTCTCCCCTCTCCTTTGTGAAAAATTTTCAAAAAGATCTGTGGAAAAATAAAGCAAAAATATATAGTTAACTTGAAAACCAATCCTAAAATCGAAATCAATTTTTTGGAGGCAACGGAAAGAATACGCTTACCCTTCTTTTATAATCTGCAAATTCAGGATTTTCGGCCATTTTTTTCTCAAGCATTGGTATGCCAGAAACTTTTAAAATAAGAAAAGTAATAGTAAGCGGACCGACAATGCCAAACAAACCGTTTGGCACAGAAAGAGCGACGATCCATATACCCCACCATTGTGTCACTTCGCCAAAATAATTTGGATGACGGGTGTATGACCACAAACCGCTCTGCATTAGTTTGCCTTTATTTTCGGGATTTTTAATAAATCCGGCCAACTGAGAGTCTCCAACCGCTTCAAAATAAAAACCAAATAACCAAACCAGCACGCCAATCATATCTAAAAAGCCAAATGCCGAAACACTATTTTTATTTATTAACAAAACCGGCAAAACAACCAAAAACAAAAAGACACCTTGGAGGATATACACTTGAAAA
>CAZVNO010000114.1:889-2926 GCA_964628715.1 uncultured Gammaproteobacteria bacterium
GCCCCATTCTTTTCTCCACGCAAGATAACGATAATCCTCTGCCTTACCCTTATTACGCTTATGTATGTGTATAGCCAAACGCAAACCCCACAAACTTACCAAAATACCAACCAAAAGCCCTCGTACTCCATAAGTCCCAGAAATAAAAAAAGACGCCCATGTAATAAGCACAAATCCCAGACCCCACGCCACATCAGCGACATCGTTTCTTTTTTTTATCAAAGAAAGTACAAACCAAAAATTCATGTACACGAACAAAAGTAAAACGAGTATTAGATAATAATTCATAATCCTATTTTATTGACGATAAAATAAGTCACAATTGAAACCGAAGATGCCAAGACTGCGCCCCATGCCAAATCAACAATAGTCACCAAAAGAGGCCAATCTTTTGCTACCGCCAAATTTGTCAGATCATAGGTAGCATAACAGACAAATCCAAATAAAGCGCCAAAAAAAAGCGCGTGTGTCCATGAGCCTTTTTGGACAGCAGGAGAGATAACAAAAACTACCAGACAAGCAACAAAAATTAAATAAAAAAATATGGCGGCTGTCCAATTTACATTTGGCTTCATCAAATTTCCAATTTGTTCACGATAAAAATTTTTTGCCACCACTCCCAGCCAAAACATATCAATGGCAAAAAACACAGGCAGGGCTATTGAAAATAGTTTTAGAAACATATTATTTATTAAGATAAGTTATGGTTAATTGCAGGCAAGTGGCAAATGTAACCCACAAAAGATATGGAATATTTGCATAAACCACCCAGCGAATATGCGGCCAAATTACAAGCATAGCCCAAATAAGAGTCACAAGAACAAGCAGAATATCAATTGAAGCCAGAAAATTGTTTTTAAGCCCAAATTGAATCGGTGTAAAAGCAAAATTAAAAATAAGATTAAGAATAAAAGGAAGCGCCACAATTCCCGGAATCTGCTTTGTAAATATTTTGTAAAATACCGTACCAAATGAGGCAGCAATAATCGTATACAGCACTGTCCAAACCGGCCCAAAAAGCCACGCTGGCGGCGACCACGAAGGTTTGATTATTTGTGAATACCAATTGTAAGTTGGCATAAAATAATTATTAAATTGACAATCTTTTTTATTTTGGATTATTTTTTCTAGCAAGTAAACAATCTTGAAAAATTTCCAAAACAGCATCAAAGATTTATTTTAATTTTGCTTCTATCCTAGCCAATTGTTTTTCAATATTTTCCACGGCACGTCTGATGTCTCTGTCTGTCACAAAATCGCTTTGAATTTCCAACTCGGTTTTTTCGACAAGTTTCTTTTCTTTTTTCAGACCAGAAATAATAATCTCATTACCAATAAAGCTGGTAACAAACAATCCGACAGTCAGAAGAAGTATGGTACCGATCAAAATTGATAGCGGACCATCCCACCACAATGTATATGACCATCCGGTGCTTTCTGCGTTTTGCCCCAAATTACCCAAAAGTTCCATGCAGAAATCCATCGTGTGCCAGATACCGCGCCAAAATATTATAATTCCAGAGCCGCCAATAAATGCGTAGAGAATCGGATAATGACTTAACTTTACGCGAACTTTATCTTCGAGCTTGTCCCCCATCGAATAGATCGTATTAAATAGCATATTAAAATTAAAAATTACTATTTTGCCACCATTTCCACGCTGATGATGTCATATCATCGAGCGTTAATTTGGAAGTCCATTGTAACTTAGTCCTAGCCAGCCTAGTATCAGCCACCAAAGCGCTTACATCTCCGAGCCTCCTCGGGCCAATTGTATATGGAATATTTTTACCACAAACTTTTACCAGTGAAGCAATTACTTCAAGCACACTGTACCCAAAACCAGTGCCAATATTGAATGTATTAAAACCTAAACTACCCATGGTATATTCCAGTGCGGCCAAATGCGCTTTTGCCAAATCGACAACATGAATATAGTCTCTAATGCAAGTACCATCTTTAGTTGGATAATCATTTCCATATACAACCAGATTCTGCCGCTTGCCCCCAGCCACTTGAACCACAATTGGTAAAAGA
>CAZVNO010000115.1:0-2921 GCA_964628715.1 uncultured Gammaproteobacteria bacterium
TTTTGTCTGATCTTTCAACCGGGTTAAATCTTACTGACATGGAGACTGGTTACAAAGTTTTTCGAAAAAAAGTTTTATCACAAATAAAATTAGAAGAGGATCGTTTTGGGTTTGAACCCGAAGTGACAGCAAAGATTTCCCGTATTCCAGGTATAAGGGTTTATGAGATGGGCATATCTTATCATGGTCGCAGCGTGGCTGAAGGTAAGAAGATTGGCTGGAAAGATGGGGTTCGAGCTTTATTTTGTATAGTAAAATACGGTTTATTTTCTTAATAAATTGGTATATGCGGGCGTGGTTTTTCCGGTTTGTTCGCTTTTTGCTTGTTCGATTTCCGGTATCGACATCAATTCGTGATTTAGTAATGTGGCCTCTCACCACACGTCTTTTGGGGAGATCCTATAACACGATCATATCAAGAAATGGTTATAAAATTCGTGTTGATTTGAAGGACCAACTAAACCGGATGGTATTATTTTTTGGCGACAGAGTAAGATTTTTGTGGGAACCACAAACCACAAAAGTGGCTCTTCATTTCATGAAAAATTCGGAAAATACGGTTGTGGCCGGCTCGCATATTGGGTACATTAACCTAGAATTACTCCAAGCACTTCCAAATTCTGGTAAGATTTTTACCTTTGAGCCAGCAGCATATCTTTTTGAAAGATCAAAAGAAAACATTGCTTTGAATAGCGCAGAACATAAAATAAAATTATTCCACGAAGCATTGTCTGATAAAGATGGTTTGGTGCAAATTTACGTGGAAGATTTGCGCACTTCAATTGTGCCTTATTCTGCTGCTCATAATGTAAACCATCGGGTTGAGGAAGTGCCAGCAACAACACTAGCTAGACTAAAAGATCGTGAAAATATTTCTCGAATCGATTTTTTGTTTCTAGATGTTGAGGGGTTTGAGTATCAGGTTTTAACTGGTGCCAAAGATATCATTCAACAAGATAGACCAACTATTATTTTTGAGGTCAGCGAAAAAATTTTGAAGGCAACAAAAATAACCTCGGATATGATTTATAATTTTTTGGGTTCACTGGGATACGTGTTATATGTTATCGAGGATAATTATGAGCTGAATAATGTCTCGAGTTGGGATAAAAAACCAGTTCATTTGGTACCAGTAAAAAATTGGTCTGAGAAAACATCTTATATAAATGTATTGGCAGTTGTTGATCCAAAGATGGTTGAGACTTTTGGGTAAAAGTGAGCTATTTATGACAAGTGATAAAAAAAAGATTTTTTCGATTATTATACTTTCTTTTTTTGCGACGGTTATTTACGCATTTGTTTTTCGAATTCATCCGGCTGTCGATGCTAGGGCTTATGACCAAATTGCTTTGAATTTACTTGATGGTAAAGGGTATATTGAAGATGCGACTAAACCGATTTTACATGATTTATCAATCGTTCGCGCTGGGCCTGGTTATGAGTTTCTGTTAGCTGCTATATATTATTTTTTTGGGCATAGTTACGAAGCCGTTTGGATTTTTCAGGCATTACTTCACGCTGTGACCACATGGTTAGTTTATCTGATTGCCAAACGTTTATTTAATGAAGATGCCAGAAGGGAGAGTATAGCTCTTATTTCTGCGATATTGTTTGGTTTTTGGCCAGATCTCGTTGAGATATCGGCTATGCTTATGACCGAAACGCTTTATCTTTTCTTTACAACTTTACTTGTCTATGTGTTTATCCAAGTTTTTGGAAAACCAAAAAATGTTTGGCTGGCATTTTTGTTTGGGGTAATAACCGGATTGGGTATCTTAACCAGACCGACTTTATTATTTTTTGCTCCCTTTTTTATCTTTTTTTATTGGCGCGCCAAACAGCCAATATCTATTGCGTCTTACACTCTTGCTCTGGTAGTTTCTTTATTGCCCTGGACACTCCGAAATTATTCGGTTTATCACCAATTCATACTGACAACTCTTATTGGAGAGTTCAATCTTTGGCTAGGCAATACTCTGGTGGCGAATGGTGGCCAAATTTCTGGTGGGTACAACCCACTTGACGCCTTTGTGCGGTTAAATGGAGCCTCAGACCTCAAGGACCATGCTGCGTTAATGTTTAAGTTGTTTGTTCTGGAATATCCAGGAAAATTTATTGAACTTTGTTTTGTTAGATTTGTGCGTTATTTTAGTCTCATTCGTCCGATGGGATTTTGGTTTTATCAAACTGGGATTAGCCAGGGAATATTCGTCGCAAGCTCGGCTATTTGGATTGCCGGTGTATTTTTGGCTGGGTGGTCGGGATTTATTTTGAAAATAAGGGACGAGTTGCACAAGCGCCCGATTCGTATGTCACTATTTTCATATATAATCATGCTAGCTTTGACAGCGCCGCTTCCACTTTTTATAACTGTAGTCCAATCAAGGTATCGTTTTCAGATATATCCTTTTTTGGCTATTTTTTCTGGGTTTACATTTGTCGAATTGTATAGACTGAGAAAAGAATTTTTCAAACAAAAAGTTATAATTTGTGTCTTATTTGCTTTTGCGTTTATTACCTTTGTGGACTTTACTGGATCTTTGGATATAATCGTAGAACGGCTTTCACGTTTTTTTGCATAAAATTTATGCCAATCATGCCGACAAAACTTTCCATTGTTATACCGGTTTTTAATGAAGCACGGACAATCCGAATGCTGTTTGAGCGCGTAAAAAATGCAGTTTTACCCGGGGTAACAAAAGAAATAATTATTGTCGATGATGGCTCTACTGACGGGACTAAGGATGTTTTGAAAGAACTAAAAGATTGCGTTGTTATTTTGCAAGAAAAAAACCAAGGTAAAGGAGCTGCGCTTCGGCGAGGTTTTTCTGCGGCTACAGGAGAGTGGGTAATAGTGCAGGACGCTGATTTGGAATATGATCCAAATGATTATGCACGACTTTTGGAATATGCTCAGAACA
>CAZVNO010000116.1:0-2268 GCA_964628715.1 uncultured Gammaproteobacteria bacterium
TGTATTAAAAGAAGAAGGACCTGACCATGATAAACATTTTGTAGTTGGAGTATACCTGGACAAAGAGTTTGTAGCTGACGGAGAAGGTACAAGCAAGCAAGAAGGACAAGTTGACGCAGCCGAACACGCACTTGCTATAAAAAAATGGAAAGGACCAAAAGTAGAAATACTTGAGAGAACAGAGGGAGATGAAACAAGATAAAAATTAGAAATTGAAAATTATTTATTACCCATAAGGGCCGGTAGCTCAGCTGGTAGAGCAGGGGACTCTTAATCCCAAGGTCGCGGGTTCGATCCCCGCCCGGCCCACACAATCGCCTCTATCGTTCAACGGATAGGACAACAGCCTTCGAAGCTGTATATGGGGGTTCGATTCCCTCTGGAGGCACAAAAATACCACGCTAAATCTAGCGTGGTATTTTTGTATAATAATATACTTTTTTTCAAATCAGATACTCGTTATAGATTAAACCATTTACAAAAGAACCAAAATATGGTATACACGGAATTAAGGAGGAAGTTCATTGAAACCCGACACCACCGCCCCTGTCACCGATGCGCAGATGGAGGAGCTCGGGCTCGCGTTGCTTCGCATTGTCCCTGAAGGTGCAACCGAGTCGCAAGCTGCTCTCCTCATCAAGAATATCGAGAAGGTGATCAGGGCGGCGGCTCCAGTCGTTCTCGGGATCACCCGCCCACCGCCACGTGCTGCATCTCTCGCGCCCAAGCCTGATCACTCTAGTCTGTGCTTCAAGCGCGAAATCGGACTCCGCCGTATTTTCCACTTCCGCGGCTTCTTGCTTAGCGACGACGACTTCGTCACCGGCGATATTATGCTGGAACGCATCCGTGCCACGGGTGACGAACCTGCCGGAAGCGCGGACAGCGAGTACCTAGAGAACCACCGGGATCTCTGGGTACACGACCCAGAACTCGCCGGTTACCAAATAGTGACGGGTGAACATAACCCGGCAAGCAACGAAGTCCGATACTTCGGAGAAGAGCATCGAAAACGACATTGGTCCAGTATCGAAGGGGTGTTCTATAGACACCATCTCGTTGTCTGTAGACCACGGAAGTAATGGTCAGTCGGCGCCTGAAACCGAGAAGCCCTAGTGAACTAAGTAGCTAGGACACTGGGGCTCCTCGGTCCCCATCCACTCGCATTATATCTACCGATTGCTTCATTTTCTCTTTTGTAAATGTTTTGCTGGGAAAAGACAGATCATACAACCGCATCTGATTAAAAAAATTTTATATAATTGTAAAAAATATCACGCTAAATTTAGCGTGATATTTTTGTTTGTCTAATATCGTACTCCCCTATCCGAGACAATACGAAAATCCACCGCAAAATGACAACAAGAAAAATGAGGAGAAAAATATTCCGCAATATTAAAATAAATAAAACAAATGAAATTGCACCTTGATTCTCAAACCAATGCACTAGATCAAAAAAATAAATCGGATAAACAATATGTGATAGTCCCAAAACAATAACCGCAAAAGCGCCCACAAAGAGACGCTCTTTCTTTATTGGGTAAGAGAATAAAACCCAAGGAAGAAAAGACATCGCCCACCACAAATACTGGATATTCAATACTTTTGCGAACACCAGATATGTCAAAATCAAAGCTAAAGGAATAATTGGGTGAGTATACGAAACTTTCCGGAAACGCCAAATTATGTATACAAAAACTAATCCGAAAGGCAAAACCCAGGCGTAATTTAAAATTTTAACTGGAAATAAGGCTAATACCGAGGTGACCCCATAAATCCCATATTGGGGTACAAGACTCAAACTCAAACCCGAAAAGAAATGATAAACCACAAGTATAGATGACCAGAGACTATCCACCCCGATTGGCTTAAGACCGTGAAATTGATAAGATGCGAATACTTCTCCAAATGAGCCACCAAATAAAACATATGCCAAAACTGGTAATAAAACCCCTAAAATAAAACCTCCTATCAAAGCAAAAAAATCTTTCTGTTGTTTTTTCAAAGTTTCCAAAATTAAAATTGGCAATAAAATCACTGGATAAATTTTCATTGCCACCCCTAAGCCTAGAAAAAAACCAGCCAAAGACATTTTTTGCTGTTTGGCCATAAACCAAGCTAGTACAACAAAAATACTAACCAAAATCTCAAACCGAAAAAAAAGTACTGGCCCAGCGGCTAGCAAAAAAAACCAACCCATAAATGCTGCTAGTGTGCCCATTTTTTCATAATGCCATTTCACAAACCAAAGTGACAAAATAGCATTTG
>CAZVNO010000116.1:2278-2825 GCA_964628715.1 uncultured Gammaproteobacteria bacterium
AGTCAAAGCATATTGCTGTGGTACAAGAGCAGCCAAAAAAACAAAATACCACAAAGCCCCTGGTGGATATTCATTGTAGTTCATCCCCTGCCACCCGCCATGTTCCAAAAAAAATAATCCACGACTATAATGCGTGGAAAAATCGTAAACCAACTCACCGGCTGACAAACGATACCAAATTAATCCCCAAAAAAACATTACAATAACTGAAGCCAAAAAACCAATAATCCAACGGCTTTCACTATTTAGCATACACGATCACTACCGAAGAACAATTTCATCACCAACAAAAATCATACTTTGCCCGGCCGCCACATCAGTTGTGTGACCAGTAACTTTTGATGATAGTTGTGTTTGTGTTGGGTTTTTAGAATTGAGAACAACCGAAAATTGCAATGCTGCAGTATCAAGCACAGTTGGGATGCGATCAATCACCCATACCAATTGTTTTTTTTCTGGATCAAAATGCGCACTCCCCGCAGGCGCTGATATGCTTGCGGGATCCACACTTACGTCACCATAAAAATCAGCAGTCAAAGTAGTGGAA
>CAZVNO010000117.1:0-2794 GCA_964628715.1 uncultured Gammaproteobacteria bacterium
AGTGGATACCTGATTGCGCCAAAAAGTTTGAGATGTCTTCAAGTCGGCTTCCATTTTTTGCATACAGCTCAAACGCCTTGCGAATGAGCGAGGCGCGTTTTTTGTCCACGACCACAGTTTTTGTCCGCACATCGTTGATATATCCGATAGGCGCAAGGCAGGGATATTCTCCGCGCCTCACTTTTTGGCGCAATCCTCTCTTTGTATTCTCGGCAAGCGAATCCACATAGTATTTGCTTTGCCCAAAGGCGATATTGAGCATGAACTTTCCTTGCGAGGTATTTTCACACCAGAACTGCGGAAATTTGAGGTCCGCAAGTCCACCGCCGTCCAAAAGGTAGATTATCTTTCCACCGTCAACAGAATTGCGCGCCAATCGGTCGGGGTGCCAAGCAAGAATCCCGTTTGCATCGCCGTTTTCAATACGCTCTATCATCTTGTTGAAAATGGGACGGCCGGTAATTTTCGCGGATTGCTTTTCGATAAACTCCTCGGCGATATGCAAACCCTCTTGCTTGGCAAAAGCGCGCAATTCTGTGATTTGCGCTTCAATGCTCAAAACCTGTTTGTCTTCCACATCGGTGGACTTGCGGGCGTAGAGAAAATATTTGTAATTATCGTTCATGCTCATAAAATTATTGGGCAAAGCAATTCCGAGACAGAATTAAATCGCGCGGGAGACGAACCTGCGTCTGGCCAACCGCGAGGCGCGGCTCACCGCGCCGAGCGGAGAGGATTTGTCGCGGGGAAATGCTTGGGCGGCACTTCGTGCCGCCAACGAAAAAGTCGGTCAATTTTCTGAAAGTCAGATTTTGGTGTGTCTTTACAGTTTGGCTCGAACTCATTTTATCCGAAATTCCTGACCGAAACCAGACCAAGGAAGCCGCCCCGCCGCCGCTCGCTAACGCTCGCCGCACCACAGAAAAATACTCTTTGCTCTTTTCATTTTGCGCGCGCCCGATTTTTTCTTCTCTTAATGAAAAGAGTATTTTTCTGTGGTGCTTTGCTTTGACAAGCAAGGCGGCGGGGCTGGCCTCTATTTTTTGCAAGGGAATGGCGGAATTCCCCCCACACCCCCCTTCCGCCATTCCCTTGCTCGGACGGACAGGATTTTTGGCGGCGGCAAAATTCTTTTCCTTGCCCCACCACCCGTGCGCGGAAAAGGTTAAGGAACTCCCTTTATTTACAATTTGTAATTTTTGGTGTAGCATTGAAGTAATAGAAAGATAATAGCACCTATATTTTAATTCTACTACCACGATATTAGTATGTCAAACATAACCAAAAATTTAAGAAAATTAAGGGAGGCCAAAGGCCTTTCCCAAGAAAAATTGGCGAGGTTAGCCGATGTCGCCAATAACACAATTATTAAGATTGAGGCGGGTAAAAATCAGAATCCAACGCTTGATACTCTCAAGAAAATTGCTAAGGCTCTTGAGATAAGTGTTGATGATTTAATCAAATAAAATTATGTTTTGCACAAATTGTGGTAAAAAAGTTTCTGATAACGCTACTTTCTGCACAGAATGCGGTGCTGAAACGAAAAAAGCTGCTACGACTGAAAATAATAATCATGTAACCCCTCGTAGAAGTCGATCTGATTTAGAACACAAAGCGTGGTATAGATTTTTGAAAGTCGCATATTTGCTTGCTTTTGGAATTGTTTTAATTTTTGTAGTTGGTCTTGCGTGGGAAGAAAAACCGGAACGAACTCTTGACGGAGAATTATCTTCCATTGCCTGTGATAACGGAAAATTTTATGCCCCATCCAAAAATAGTATCTGGGTAATTGGCGATTCCCTTGATTCTACTGACGACAAACACGCAAGAATTTTGTGTAAATATGACTCATTGGATTTCTATAACTATCGCTACTCAAACGAGTTTATAGCGAAAAATTATACCTTTAAACCTGTGTACGATGAAGCCGACTACGGAACTTGGTTTTTCTATGTTTTGATCGCGCTAGTAATTATCTGGCTCATCTTTAAGGCAATTAAATTAGCATTCTTCTATATTGCCGTAGGTAGTAAGCCACGCCTAGAAGATTTCAAAAAAATTATATGATTATTTTCGGCTGGGGACATCAGACAACAAAGAATTTTGGCCCGACCTTCAAAAATCATTGTAGCCACTGCAACAATGAGGAATATTGGGTATTAACAAGGATTATGACTTGGTTCACCTTGTTTTTTATTCCAGTATTTCCGTACTCGATAAAATATTTTTTGAGCTGTCCAATTTGCCAATATGGATTAACTCTTGATAGTAAACAAATTGAACAGATAAAACCGATTGCTGAAGCAAATCAGTTGTTGATTGATGGTAAAATAACAGAGGCGGAATATAAAACACAAATAAATCAACTAGGAAGTGGGGCGTCAGTGCATGTTGAGGGGGAAGCCACAGAACAAAAAGTATTGAGCGGGGGAAAAGAAGATATTAGTTTTTGCTCTGAATGCGGCACAAAAATTACTAAGGAGATAAAGTTTTGTGGAAATTGTGGCGTAAAGGTTACTGAAAAATAATTATGATTTGCAAAAATTGTGGAAAAGAAATAAAGGATGGGAACAAATTCTGCAATTATTGCGGAGAGAAGTTTTTAGATAGTCCAACAACAGAAATCAAGGAAAGGGAACTCAAAGTAGTTTTTAACTAGTCATTTGCTTTCAAAATTGCCATTGGAATTGTTGGTCTTTTAGTGCTTTATATTATTTTTTCTGATAAGCCATTTTCTTTTCTTGCAGATGATAGAGAAATAGATCAACGGGTTCTTGCGAGCTCGGTGGTAAAT
>CAZVNO010000118.1:0-2706 GCA_964628715.1 uncultured Gammaproteobacteria bacterium
AAATTCAGCGTTTTCTGTTTCAAAATTTTGTTTACTTGCAAGAAAATCACTAAGGCGACTAACATCACTAATCACTTTTTTTGGGCTTCCAGCTCCCGGACCGTCCGGCATCCTGAGTTTATGCTCAAGATTCTCTTTATAACTCCTAACTTCATCAAACAATTTTTGCAATCCACCTTTAATTCTTTCCGCTTCTTCTAAAAGTTTCTTTTTCTCTTTATTTTCTTTGGGAAACTCGACAACAGTAGCTTCTTCTCTTGTCGATCCAGACTCACGCAAGATTTCTAATTCTGCCACAAATTCAGACACCAATTCTTTGGCTCTTCGTCGCAAATCCTCTTGCTCACTTTGAAGTTCTTTAATTTGAGCAGTCGCTTCAGGATCAGACTCTGCACGCTTGCGATAGTCAACAAATTTTTCAATATTCCTTTCTATACTTTGGTCAATCTCAATCCACTCTCGTATTTTTTTACGATCAAGACTAGCCACATCTCTGTCAGTAGCGTCTTTAATTTTCTCCTGAACTGCTTCCAAAAGGTTACCCAAACTTTCCATACTCTGCTCCGGGGTAATACCTGACAAAGATTCTCTTGGCATATGTATTATTTCAAAGTACTGATATTTTTAAGCACTTTTTTGGCTTCTAGACGATCAAGAATAATTTGCGCTTTTTTTTGAATCGCTCGAGTCTCTTTCTCAAGCTTGGCAAACTCCTGGTCGTATTTCGCATACAGAGCCAAAAGTTTCTGATTATATTCTTCTTTTGTTAGTTTTTTTGGCATAATGGACAGTAGTATACCACAAAATATCGCTTTTCCCCAACAGATCTGACCAAAACAGGCAATTATATGCCACTTATCCACCCTAGTCAAGCCCTATCGCTTGACAAAACCAATTTCTTCGCCTATACTACAGCTCAAATCGGCCAAAGGCCGTTTTTAGATACCTAGAATTATTATGAATGTTATTACCTCAATTCGCAACTATTTTATCGAGGCTATCGGTGAAATCCGCAAGGTTATTTGGCCGACACGCAAACAAACAGTGAATTATACCATCTTGGTTATCATTCTTAGTCTTGCTATTGCGATTTTTTTTGGAGTTCTTGACTATATCTTTACATTTGGCTTGGGCCAAATCATTAAATAACTAGATCTTTTGCTCTTCTCTAGTATGGCAAAACAAACCCTAAATCTCGGTCGCCGCTGGTACGTTCTCCACACATATAGCGGCTACGAAGAAAATGTAAAAAGAAACCTTGAGCAACGCATTGAATCTTTTGACATGGGCGACAAAATTTTTGGCGTCCTCGTGCCAAAAGAAAAGAAAATCAAAATTAAAGGTGGCAAACGTGTGACAGTCGAAGAAAAAATCTTCCCTGGTTATGTTCTGGTTGAGATGGTAGTTACCGATGATTCTTGGTACGTAGTCAGAAATACGCCAAATGTTACCGGATTCGTTGGTTCTGGAACAACTCCAACTCCAGTTGACCAAAAAGAAGTTGACTCTCTCCAGAAACGCATGGGTGTTGACGATCCGATTCATACAATTGACATGCAAGTGAATGACCCAGTTCGCATTACCGACGGTCCATTCAAAAACTTCGAAGGAAAAATCTCAACAGTTGACGAAACACGCGGTAAAGTTAAAGTACTGGTCAACATGTTTGGCCGCGAAACTCCGGTTGAGCTTGATGCGCTCCAAGTCAAAAGAATTTAAATTGTTGCAGCTGATTGTTAATAGTTGATTGTTTCAAAGCCAAGCAATTAGCCATTAGCAATCAGCAATCTATGAATTGTTCTCTCACGAGAAGCTTCTCGATTCATAGAATCAAGACTAAATATCATAATCTATATGGCAAAAAAAATGACCACCCAAATCAAACTTCAAATCATGGGCGGTGCTGCAAACCCAGCGCCACCAGTTGGTCCAGCGCTTGGTCAACATGGTTTGAACATCCAGGACTTTTGCAAAAAGTTCAATGATGCCACCCAAGATCGCAAAGGTGAAGTTGTGCCAGTTGTTATTAACGTTTACGAAGACCGCACTTTTACCTTCATCACCAAAGTGGCTCCAGCATCTGGCCTTATTGCAAAAGCTGCCGGAATTACCAAAGGCGCAGGCAATCCTTTGAAAGACAAGGTCGGTAAAATTACGAAGAAGCAATTGAAAGAGATTGCTGAAAAGAAAATGACAGATCTGAACACAAAAGACATCGAAGCTGCCATGAAAACCATTGCTGGCACTGCCAGACAAATGGGCGTGGTGATTGAAGGTTAGTAAGTCTGTAAGATGGTAAGTTTATAAGCTTTGAATGAACCCCCGCAAGGGGGTTTTTGTTTGCCTAGAGGCATGCTATACTGCCTGCAAATAAATTAATTACTAATTAATCTAATGTCTAATTTCTGATAAAAATCCCAAAATTAAAATACAAAATTTTGACATTGTATTTTAGAAATTTGTTTAGAACTTAGATAAATTAGAAGTTAGAACTTAACAATAATATGCCCAAACTAACCTGCCAGTTTTTCGGCCTTTTTCCAGCCATGAATGATTACACCAAAAAACAACTAAAAGGATTTGCACTCAAAATTTCTGAAAAAGAATTACTAAGCCCATCAGAACTCGACCCAAAGACTGAAGTCTTGGGCGTGTTTGTCGGGTCAAAAGTCGATAAAAATGTTTTTGATTATCTGCCAAAATTAA
>CAZVNO010000119.1:0-2215 GCA_964628715.1 uncultured Gammaproteobacteria bacterium
ATATTGCCGGTACCAGCGGTAAGGGTTCGACAGCAACATATTTGTCGTATATTTTGTCTGCAAATGGCCAAAAAACCGGCCTCATGATTTCTCCTCACATAATGCACTTGACTGAGCGTTGGCAAATCAACAACCAGCCGATTTCACAGACAAACTTTGTCAAAATCATGGAAAAAATTAAAATCGCGCTAAACAAATATATCGCTGAAGAAAAAACAGATCCCCCTTCGCACCCTGAGGTATTAGCCGCAATTGGTTTTTTGTATTTTGCTGAAGAAAAAGTTGACTGGGCCGTGGTTGAAGTTGGGCTTGGTGGACGCTTTGACGCGACCAATACACTGCCAAAAAAAGATGCCGCAGTCATAACCTCAATCGGACTCGACCATATGGATCTTCTTGGTAACACAAAAGAAAAAATTGCATTTGAAAAAGCGGGTATTATTCTGTCGGATGGAAAAGTGTTTACCAGCGAACAAAATAAAAAAGTTTTGTCTGTAATAAAAAAAGTTTGTCAGCAAAAAAAAACACAACTGCATATTTCTCAACCAAATTTTGAAATTATCAAACAAAATACTGTCAGTAATATTTTTCAATACAAAAAAATAATCTATAGTATTAAATCGATTGGTGAACACCAGATCAAAAATGCTTGTTTCTGTATTGATATTGCACAATCAATCCAAATCCCTGAAAAAAACATTAAACTTGGACTTGCCCGCGCTATCCAACCTCTGCGCATGGAATTAAGTTCACAAAATCCATACATTATTCTGGACGGCGCGCACAACCCAGACAAAATGAAAACTACGATAGAGGCTACGAAACAGCTTTTACAGACCGAACAATGCGAATCAATTCATCTTGTCATTGGTTTCTCCGCTGATAAAAACTGGAAAAGTATGGTAAAAAAACTTCTTACCCTAAACCCAGCATCAATAAATTGCACCAGAAATACGGTAAACCCATTTCGAAAAACCGTAAACCCAAAAGAAATTGCCAAGTATTGCCAAAAAATGATTGAAAAACAAACATGCAATATTAAAATTTTTCTTGACCCAAAAGACGCATTTATTTCGGCTCGGACAATACTCCAGAAACATGATATACTGCTTGTTACCGGTTCAATTTTTTTAGGTGGCGAACTCCGCTCCATTGACAAAAAAATCAAAAAACGCTAGAGTGAAACCTCTGCAATATGTCAAAAACACTCGTTATCGTAGAAAGTCCGACAAAAGCAAAAACTATCTCAAAATATCTTGGGGCAAATTTTCGCGTTACCTCATCCATGGGCCATGTCCGTGATCTCCCGAAAAGCACCATGGGTATTGATATTGAAGGCGGTACATTTGAGCCAGCTTACGAAATCCCAGCTAGCAAAAAAAAGACGGTAGCCGATCTTCGCAAATATGCCAAAGAAGCCGATGAAATTTTATTCGCGACTGATGAGGACCGAGAAGGTGAGGCTATATCTTGGCATTTGGCAGAACTTCTAAAAATAAAGCCCAATACGGTCAAACGACTTGTCTTTCATGAAATCACCAAGCACGCGATTGAAGAAGCGCTCGCGCACCCAAGACCTCTGGATATAAACTTAGTTGATGCTCAGCAAGCACGTCGTGTTTTGGACCGTTTGGTTGGCTACGAACTTTCACCGCTACTTTGGAAAAAAATCCGTTACGGTTTATCCGCCGGAAGAGTCCAGTCTGTAGCAGTTCATCTGATTGTCCAAAAAGAATTAGAACGTGCGGCTTTTGTTCCGAGCAATTATTTTGATCTTTTGGCTATTCTAAAATCAAACAGGGAAGAATTTTCTGCGAGATTAGTTTCTTACATGGGAAAATCAATCCCATCAGGAAAAGATTTTGATGAAAAAACCGGTAAAATAAAACAGCCAGAAAAATTTTCTTTGCTGACAAAACCAGAGGCTGAAAACCTCGCTGAAAAATTGTCCAAAGCAAATCCATGGAAAATTACGAATGTTACAGAAACACCTTACCAAACAAACCCCTATCCCCCTTTTGTCACTTCAACAATGCAACAGGAAGGAAGTCGAAAGCTTGGCTTGTCAGCCAAACAAACTATGCGTACCGCTCAGTCACTCTATGAAAATGGATATATTACGTACATGCGTACTGATTCTGTCCATCTGTCTGAACAGGCGATCACTGCTGCCCGAGAAGCTGCCGGTGAATTTGGTAATGAATATGTGACTGAC
>CAZVNO010000119.1:2227-2677 GCA_964628715.1 uncultured Gammaproteobacteria bacterium
AAGATAAATCCGCCCAGGAGGCCCATGAGGCTATCCGCCCAGCAGGTGCGACTTTTCGTCATCCAAAAGAAGTGGCCAAAGAAGTAGACAAAGATGAAGCTAGACTATATGAAATGATTTGGAAACGCACAGTCGCAACCCAAATGAAACCAGCAGAAATGGTCAGAGTTCAAGTTGATATAGAAATTGAACAAGCATTATTTTCTGCGAGCGGAAAACGTATCCAATTTCCCGGTTATCTTAGAGCCTATGTCGAAGGTGCTGATGACCCTGAGGCAGAACTTGAAGATCAAGAAAAACCACTACCAAAACTCTCTTTAGAGAGTATCGTTAATCCGAAATCTGTCTCAGCTGAAACGCACACAACACTCCCACCAGCTCGTTTTACTGAAGCGACACTGATTAAAAAACTTGAAGCGGAAGGCGTTGGTCGTCCTTCAACCTATGCCA
>CAZVNO010000120.1:0-2667 GCA_964628715.1 uncultured Gammaproteobacteria bacterium
GAAACAGGCTGTGAAAAAAACTTTGGGATTTAGACATGAAGAAATATTGGCATCTTATATTAAAAATAAAAACAATTTAATCCCAGTGAATCGAAGTTGTTATACGGAATGGTACGGCAAAGATTTTCCGTATTCGCAAATATCTTATGTTCGTTTTGGCTGCAAGGCGATTGTGCTCAATAAAAAAAAAGAAGTATTGTTGTCTGAGCGCGCCAAAGAACCGTATTTTGGTTTTTGGGATTTGCCCGGAGGGCATATAAAAGTAGACGAGTCAATTGATCAGTGTTTGCAGAGGGAGGTAAGAGAAGAGTTGGGTGTCGATTCCGAAAAAGGTGACTTGTTCGGTCTGTATATGGATAAAGGACTAAACCCAAAAAACGCAGATGGCGCTGCTTTTTATTTTGTAAATGTTAAAAGCCAACAATTTGTAAAAAATGTAGAAATGGGTGATTTTAAATATTTCCCATTGGATGCGCTGCCCGAAAAAATTGCCTATCACAATGATATTGTACTTAATGATTTAAAAAAGCGATTTGCCAATTTATCTTGAATTGTATGAAAATTCTTGTTACCGGCGGCGCCGGGTTTATCGGATCAAATTTTATTCATTATATTTTAAAAAATAATCCTGAGCATTCGGTGGTTAATTTTGATGTGCTCACATATGCCGGCAATTTGGAAAATTTGCGGGATCTGGAAAATAACCCGCGCTATTCATTTGTTCGCGGTGATATTTGTGATCGGGAAGCAGTGTTCGCGGCTGTGGAGTCAGTGGATGCGGTTGTTCACTTTGCTGCAGAGAGTCATGTTGACAGGTCGATTATTGACCCGAGTTTGTTTGTCAAAACAAACGTACTTGGCACATACACAGTTCTTGAAGCGGTGAAAGAATATACCAAGCGCTTTCATCATGTTTCAACAGACGAGGTTTTTGGCGCGCTCTCACCCAATGATCCACCCTTCAATGAATCAACACCATATAATCCGAGAAGCCCGTACTCTGCCTCAAAAGCGGCCGCTGATCATCTCGTCCGGGCATATTATGAGACGTATGGGATTGCCGCGACGATTTCAAATTGTTCAAACAATTACGGGCCGTTCATGTTTCCCGAAAAGATTATTCCATTGTTTATTACCAATCTTTTGGAAGGAAAAAAAGTTCCGGTTTACGGTGACGGTATGCAGATTCGTGATTGGATTTTTGTTGATGACCACAATCGCGGGGTTGCAATGATTTTGGCTAGTGGTAAAATTGGTGAAACCTATTGTTTGGGCGGTGGCGCCGAGAGAACAAATATAGAATTAACAAAAAAAATTATTAGTTTGCTTGGCAAAGATGAATCAATGATTGAATTTGTAAAAGACCGTCCTGGACACGATCGCAGGTACGCGATTGACTACTCCAAAGCAACTCGAGAATTGGGTTGGCAGCCTCTGGTTTCATTCGAAAATGGTCTCGCGCAAACAGTAAAATGGTACACAGAAAATCTCGATTGGGTGGAGAGATGCAAAAGCGGAGCTTACCTTGATTATTATAAAAAGCAATATATTGATCGTTAATTGTTATGAAGATACTTATTATTGGAAATGGTTTTATTGGGACACGCTGCGCCAATTCTTGGGAAGACGCTGTTTTGTCTGATGTTCATATTGATTCAGTCGAGGATGTCCTTGAACTTATAGAAGAGCATGAACCTGACGCAATCTTGAATGCTGCCGGCGTGCGCGGAAAACCAAATGTTGATTGGTGCGAATCTCACCAGCTTGAAACTGTGCTTGGAAATACCAAACTTCCGATTGTTATTGCCGAAGCTTGTCAGCAAAAAGGCGTTTATTTGCTCCATATTGGATCCGGCTGCATTTTTTATGGCGACTCTCCGGAAACCGGCGGCTGGAGGGAAGATGATTTTGGCAATCCGATTCCGGTTTACTCACGGGCAAAGTATGCTGCTGATTTGGTATTGTCAACTTTGCCAAATGTGGGGATTGCGCGTATTCGCATGCCGATTGATTGGACGATGAGCGCGGACAATTTAATTACAAAATTGGCAAACTTCAAAAAAATAATTGACGTAGAAAACAGCGTGACAGTCATTGATGATATGGTCGATGTTTTTCATGAACTTTTGACCCAAAAAGCGGCTGGTATTTTTCATGTGACAAATCCAGGGACACTAAAACATCGCGATATTATTGCTCTATACAATGAAATGGTGGACTCTGGTCATACCAATGAATGGATCACAAATGAAGAGTTGGTGAAGCTTGGTTTGGCTGTAAAAGGACGTTCGAATAATATTTTGCAGTCGACAAATCTGGAGCACCTTGGGATTATGATGAGGCCCGCTGATGTTGCGATTCGCGACACGATGCGCAAGTACGCCGAAGAATTTAAAAAGAAATTATGAATCTTTCGATTATCACAGTCACTCATAATGCAAAAGCAAATATAGCAGAGCAGATTCGCTCTGTTATTTTGGCTGCGCAAGGTTTGGATTTTGAGCAGATTGTGGTCGATAATAATTCTACTGATGGTACGCCCGATTATATTGAAGAAGAATTTCCCGATGTTCGAATTATTCGAAATAGCGTGAATCGCGGCTTTGGCAAAGCGAACAACCAAGGGGTAGAGGTTTCCAGCGGAGATTTTATTTTATTTTTGAATCC
>CAZVNO010000121.1:0-2664 GCA_964628715.1 uncultured Gammaproteobacteria bacterium
ATATTGTGCAATTTTGATGGGAGATACACGCAGAAATAAAATGTATCAACCTCTAGCATTTAAAGTAATGGAAAGATTTTTAAAAGTAGGCTTTGTTTTGAAAGAGGACATAATAAAAAGACAGTTTAACTGTAAGGCAACAGGTTTTTGGGTCACAAAATCTAAAGAATCAAACTTTTTATTAATCATGCACGAGCATTTGTTTGTGTTTCAGAAATAACCGCCACCCAATCAAATTTTATGAATGAAAAAATATTATACGCAGAATTATTAAAACCATCATGGGCTCCACCAAGCTGGCAAGAAGTGCTGTAATCCCAAAAAGGAAATTTTAAACATAAGTGATAAAATAAATTTATGAAAAAAGTTTGGATAATTGTAGTAACATTCGCAGTCGTTCTCGGAGCAGGCTTTTTGTTTTTGAATAAAGAGCCAGAAGCTGTTGTCGCTAATTTCAAAGAGTGTGTGGATGCGGGCAATCCTATTATGGAGAGTTATCCACGTCAGTGTAAACACGGCGATACAGTATTCACCGAGGTTATTCTAAATACTTTTGAAGATAAAGCACTAGGTCTTTCATTTGAGTATCCTCAAACATACTTTGTGGCCTTGAGGCAGTCCAGTGGCGGAGAGCGGGGACAGTACGCCATAGTGCTTGCCGAAGATAAGCCTGAAATACGAGAGATGTTTTCCAATCCAAAGCCTGGTACCGAAGGGCCTCCGACTATTACCGTAACTATCTTTCAAAACAATCTTGATAACTACACACTCCAGAATTTTGTAGAAGGTACCGACTTCTCAAACTTTAAAATGTCAGACGGAAGAAAAACAGAAATAACGGTGGGAGGAGAAACAGCGTGGCGCTATCGAGCGACAGGACTCTATGAGAATGACAATGTTGTCGTGGTACGGCCGGAATATGTGTATATGTTCACTGCATTCTTTAATTCTCCCTACGACCAGATTCTCAAAGATTCTGATGTCATCCTGAAAACAGTAAAATTCTTTGATCCAGAACAAAACGGAAATGTTCCCACATCCGCAGATAATGCTCCGCCGGGGAGTATTCATAATCTTCCTGTCCCGAAGGCGGTCACTGCGGTAAAAGCATATGTAGCGGAGAAATCGGGAGTGGACCAAGGACTAGTAGTAGTGCTCACAGCGTATGAAAAGGAGTGGTCTGACGGATGCCTCGGGCTTGGCGGTCCTGCTGAATCATGTATCGCTGTTATTACCCCCGGTTACGAAGTGACTGTACAGGTGAAAGGTACGGAGCAGAAATTCCGGACAAATACAGACGGATCAGTGATAAGGATGGAGAAATAAATACTACCTCTAAAAACGAAAAAGAAATTTTAATCAAAAATGGTTATGGATATTTTCTCGCATGGTTTATATGGGGGTGTAGCATTTGGTCGTTTGAGTAAGCGTGATTATATTACTGCATTTTTATTTGGTATCGCACCCGATCTTTTGGCTTTTGGTACGTTTTTTATAATAAATCTATTTTCTTTTGGTCCACTAGGGAAGCCGGATCTTGCAAGTATTCCACAATACATTTTTACTATCTATGATTTCTCGCATAGTTTTGTAATCTTTGGTGTGTTCTTTGCCCTCTTGTGGTTCCTTGGCTACAAGCATTTTGCCAAGCTTACTTTAGCTTGGCCGCTTC
The DNA here is from genome assembly GCA_964628715.1 of uncultured Gammaproteobacteria bacterium. Lineage (GTDB taxonomy): Bacteria > Patescibacteriota > Patescibacteriia > Magasanikbacterales > UBA922 > JAHFIC01. Next base: position 1,673 of record CAZVNO010000121.1, read on the forward strand.
ATATTTTAGTTGATATACCTACACACGACGCTACTTTTTTCCCGACTCCTTTTTTATGGCCGATTTCAGATTTTCATATTGACGGAGTGTCTTGGGGGCATCCAATGATATTTATTCCAAATGTCATTCTCCTTATTGGGCTCTATGGGTATTGGTATATAAGGCGAAGAAAAATTCGAAGTCGAATAGAAAAACTGGGCCAGATCCCACGATCAACAAATTAAAAATGGTAAAATATCAGTAATTAGAATAAATAATTTAATTAAATAAAAATATGAAAAAAGAACATTTAATATCAGGCGTCGCCGGCGTTATTATCGGCATTGTCCTTACTTTTTTGTTTACTGCCTCGCCGGTTGGCGTAAGGCAAATTGGAATGATGGGACAAAATATAGACCGGCATTTTATTGAAGAAATGATTCCGCATCATGACGGGGCCATAGCGATGGCAGAGCTTGCTCTTGAGCGCTCCAAGCGCGTGGAAATACTTGATCTGTCTAGGGAAATAATTGAAGCTCAAAAGAAAGAAAACCAGCAAATGCGGGCTTGGTATGCGGATTGGTTTGGCGGGGAGCCAAGCGGTTACTCAAATATGGGCGGACGTATGGGCCATGGCGGTATGGGTATGCAGATGATGGGTATGGAAGGAGACTTGGATAAACTCAAATCAGCGCCTGATTTTGATCTTGAATTCATAGCACAAATGATCCCGCATCATGAAATGGCAATCATGATGGCACGCATGCTCTCGGCGAGTACCGAAAGGCCTGAGATGAAAAAACTTGCTGATGACATCACCTCTTCCCAATCAAAAGAAATAGAAATGATGAAGGGGTGGTATGAGGTTTGGTCAAAATAAAAAGGATGATAAAGAAATTGTGATCGCAGGTCATTGAGTTTTATTTCTTTGTCAAAGAAACTTATATAATTAATTTTCTTATGACCACCTACAAACACACCCAAATCGGTTATCTCATGATCGCTATCACGCT
>CAZVNO010000122.1:0-2591 GCA_964628715.1 uncultured Gammaproteobacteria bacterium
GGAGTTCGATTCTCCACACCCGCTCAATATAAGGAGAATCGAACTGGGGAAGGGAGAAACCGGTAGGTTTCTCTAGCTGAGGAAGAGTATTGAGAAACCCGAAGGTGTCTCAAGGCGCAGCCACGACGTACGTCGGGGCGAGCAGTGAGTATTCTCCACACCCGCTCAAATAAAATAACTCCGAGACATTCGGGGTTATTTTATTTTAGAAAAAACAAAACTAATAAATTTTTGATACCAAAAACTTAAAAACATTAATCCTATCAAAGATAAAATCGTTGCCAAACCAGCAGACATACGGCCATACAAAATATTGTACCGATACAGTAGTGGCCAATGAAGCAAATATAATTCAAACGAGTATACACCAATAAACGATAATAATTTTGATTGGAGCGGACTTGATAAAGCGGCTCCAACCAAAACCAACGCAGTCAAGACACTTACCATTTCCTCTACCTTCCAACCCTGACCAACAGCTGAAATACCCAAAAAATACGCGAGCACAGAAACAAAGCCAATAAAAATTACCGTCCTTACTATTGGCCATATTTTGTCATTTTTAACCAATCCATTTACGAAAACCGTAATTCTTTCTGATAATTTTGGCACCACACACACCAATGAACCCAATAAGACACCAATTGGAAAAGCAAAAATATGCAAACGATACAATGAGGCAACGCCTGGAGTAATTGGCAGCAAAGAATACAAATCCTGCCGACTTATAAAAAAACTGATTACCCCAAGTAAAAGCGCAGAAATAATTGGCTGTTTACGAAAAAAAATTAATGGAAAAATTGCATAAAAAAATAACAGCATGGTTATAAACCAAAGCGGAGAGTTAATATCTGAATACAAATCAGCGCTCGGAAAAAACCCAAATAAATTTTTTAGTACCAATGGTAATGGATAAACACGATGGAGTACAAAAAAATCGAGTGACAAAAAAGAAATAATTGAAAATAAAATTGGAATAAAAAGTTTTACTAATCTTTTTTTGTAAAACTGTAAACGTGTAATTGGCCTCTCTACGGCAGACAAGGTTAAGCCATATCCTGACAAAATAAGAAACAAATCAACGCCGACTCCGGCATAATTTGACAGTGGCACTAAAAATCTATGGTCATTTACCAAAAAATACCCAATATGAGATAGCACAACAAAAATAATTGCCACACCCTTCAACTGATCAGTTACTGACTTTGAAAAAAATCCTGGTTGTGATTTTTTGATCGTAAAAAGAACACCCAAAATAAACAAACTGACTACAAACCAAGTTTCCCAAACGACATTAGAGATTGATATGGTCATACAAAAAATTACTCCAAACATCATAACCAAACGCGCTTGGGTGGAAGCCATCACTTGAATAATTGGCAAGATCTTTATCAAAAACATCTTTTGAAGCCGAATACAAATCAATCACTGAAAAATAATAGTTAAATTTCAGACCTTGCAAAATCTGATTGTAACTTCTCATTTGCCAATCAAAATACCAATTATACGGGGGCAAAGTAATTTCAGAAGAACCTAAGTATGGCGCTGTAATAACATAAACTTTTGCTGTTGGAAACGAAGAGACAATTTTACTGACTCTTTCAGAAAATACTTTTTTTGATACCTGATTGTGCATGTCATTTACACCGATAAGGAGCGTAACTATCGATGGCTCATAACCTATTGCCTTTTCCAGTTCATCCCTAACCACCTGATCAGCTGTGGCTCCAGGTATACCCAAGTTAACAAAAGTAACATTCGCCTGATTTGTATTGGCCAAATGATTTGCAATCTTGTATGGATATGTTTCAAGCACAGAACCAACCCCAACCCCAGCCGTCAAACTATCACCCAGTGCCACATAAGTAATATTTTTAATAGCATAGCCACTGGAAGGAACTACGGTTGTTACTATTGGGTACTGCGGCACAGGATGCGGGCGATGTCCGATGGAATAATAAAAATACGCGTATGAACGATTCAAATACAAAATCAAAACCACAATTAACAATAAACCGAAAACATAGTAATTCCTTTTCATACCAATGATACTTATTAGTATTGATATAATAACAAGATAAAGACTTTTTTTCTATGGTGACATCACACTCGCAATTTTTCTATACATAATATACAATACACAAAACATGATTTATGCTTATTGACTCTAAATACAAAAAATATTTCATATACCTATTATTTTTTTCTGCCCTAATTCCACTCAAGCCTACTTTGGCCGCGTCACCATGGGTACCAACTATTAGCAACCCATCAGATCCAAGAAATATTGACACTGATCAGGATGGTTTATGGGACGACTGGGAACAAGCTTTAAACACTGATACAAATAATCCGGACACAGACAATGATGGATACCCAGATGGTCTTGAGGTGCAAAATAGCTATAGCCCAATGTCTCCAGATCCAGCAAAAATAAAAAAGAGAATCGAAACAAATCTTTCTAAACAAGAATTGGCCTATTATTTTGGAGAAACAAAACTTGACCAATTCGCCATTACTGGATGGAAACCAAGCACCCCAACTCAGGTTGGAACTTTTTCTATAATTAAAAAAAGAACAGTTGTTCATTA
>CAZVNO010000123.1:0-2586 GCA_964628715.1 uncultured Gammaproteobacteria bacterium
GGAAGTCATATGTGGCTGTGCAGAGCAGAAGGAGAGCTCCATCCTGGATCAGGCGTCAGCTCTTTCCCGCAACGGAATCCGTACACTGGCCTTTTCATACAAAGTATTGCCGCAAGATTGGAAAAAAGAAGAAACGTTCGAAGCACAGTTGGCAGAAAAACATACTCTTATTGGTCTAATGGGTTTAAAGGATCCATTGCGCCCTGAAGTGAAAAACGCGGTCGAGAAAGCGGCGCAAGCAGGTATCCAAACAGTAATGATTACAGGGGATCACAAGATGATCGCGGCAAGTATCGGCAAAGAATTGGGTATTGTAAAGAACGATAATGAGGTAATGGATGGAAGCGAACTTGTGGATGCCAAAACGACAGAAATTCAAAAAATATTAAATACGGTGCGAGTATTTTCACGGGTATCTCCAGAACAAAAGCTACGAATCGTTCAGGCTGCTCAGGCAAATGGCAACGTGGTGGCAGTAACTGGTGATGGTGTGAACGATGCTCCGGCAATCAAGACCGCCGATATCGGAATTGCCATGGGAATCTCCGGAACTGATGTTACCAAAGAGGTGGCTGATATCGTTTTGCGGGATGACAACTATTCTACAATAGTTAGGGCTGTTCACGAAGGGCGTATTATATTTGGTAATTTTATTAAATTCTTGCGCTATCAGATTTCATGTAATTTGTCCGGTGTGTTTATCATCTTTTTCCCCACGCTTTTCGGGTTTGCGTCACCGCTGCTGCCAATTCACATTTTGTTGTTGAACTTGGTCTCTGAGACAGGCCCATCAATTGCTCTTGGTTTGGAGAACGGCGAAAAAGATGTCATGCAAAAACCGCCTCGCAAAAAAGACGATCGTTTATTGACTAGCAAGCGTTGGCAAGAAATTATCGGTGAGGCTGTACTTTTGACTATTGCCGGCCTTGGCGCTTTTGTGGTCGCTCTGCGGTGGGCGCCGGAGGCCTTGGCTACAATTACCCTAACGACCGCTTTCTTTTCTCGCTTGTGGCATGCTTTTAACAGCCGATCAGAGACGCATTCTGTTTTCTCTAGAGCTGTGTACCGTAATAAATCGCTTGAATTGATTGTGGCTAGCACATTTGTCTTATTTTTTCTCACTGTTTATACACCGTTGGGGAATAACTATCTTAGCACTGTACCGCTATCGGTTCCCATTTTTGTAGCGTGTCTTGCGTTGTCATTTATACCTGTTATTGGAGTTGAAATATATAAATTAATAAAAACCCGCGGTTTAATAATTAAATAACTTGGGCCGAGAGCCAAAGCGTGGAAATTTATTTTTGGATTGTTACAAAGAAGTATTTTGTGTTAGTATAAACAATAATAATTTGCTTACATTTTTTGTAGCAGTATGTTAGATAAAAAATTTTGGCTTTCTGTATTAAATATTTTGGCGCTTTGCTTGGTAATCGGATCGGTTAGTATTTTTTTTGTGAACAATAGCTACTGGATCGGCATTGTCTTAATTTTGTTGGCTGTACTTTGTCTATTATCTCTTTTACCTTTCAAAATAAGATTAAAATCAGTTTTACCTGACATATACTTTGGTTTGATTGACAATGGCATATTGGCCATAATGGCAATATTTGGTGGTTATTTGGGTGGTGTTACCGGGGCAATACTTGGTGGTGTGGTTGGGAATGCTATAACCGATGGTCTGGCTGGTATTTTTGAAGGTTATTCTGCCGAAAAATTAAGACTTCAGCTTGTGCCCGAAGAAAGAACAATGCTCAAATCAGCTGTTGGCAAAATGGCTGGCTGTCTATTTGGTGCAGGCGTAGTTTTGGTTATCGCAAAATTTTTTTACTAATTTTTTTCTTATCATGCTCATTTTCTAACCGTCTGTGATAACCACCAGACTGGTTAATTTAGTTTTATTTTTAAACCTTCTTTTTTTGGGACAAATTTGATATACTTTTTTCCTTAGTATAGTTATATTTTTACATGTCGAAAAATAGAAACCTGTATATTATTGCTCTCATCGCCCTTGTAAACATGCTGGGGTATGGGATTATTATTCCGCTTCTGTATTCGTATTCCAAAAAATACGGTTTATCAGATTTTCAAAATGGTTTACTCTTCGCGATTTATTCGATTTGTCAATTTATATCCACGCCAATAATCGGCCGATTGTCTGACAAATATGGGCGGAGACCCATGTTGATTATTTCTATCGTGGGAACAGCTCTCTCTTTTTTTCTCATGGCATTTGCGCCAAACGCCTTATTTTTATTTTTGGCGCGGGCGCTTGATGGTCTCACGGCCGGTAATATTCCAGTTGCTTTTGCTGTAATTTCTGATTCCGCCAAACCAGAGGAACGCGCGCATGCGTTCGGCGTCATTGGGTCGGCATTTAATTTTGGTTTTATATTTGGACCGGCGATTGCGGCGCTTACAGTGGCTCTGAATCCGGCCGTACCATTTGTAATCGCCGGTTTGATTACAATTCTTGCCGCTATTCTAACAATCGTGTATTTACCGGAGACAAATACTCATATGGGTGAGGTAGAGAAGAGTAGGTTGTTTGATTTTAAAAAACTTTGGCACACACTTTTTGATCCG
>CAZVNO010000124.1:0-2583 GCA_964628715.1 uncultured Gammaproteobacteria bacterium
TCAAAAAAAATGAACCGGGAGTTAGAGAACAGGTTTTTGTTTTTTTAACAGATTCTTTGTTTTCATCAGCTTCTGTATCTTCACTAGATTCAACCGATGCCTCAACCAACTCTTCAATCTCAGTGGATTTTACAGTTTCTTTCACAGAAGCTACCGAGAAATCAGCTCCCAAAATCAGAGCAAAGTGATCCATAAGGATCTTAGTTGCTTGTTCTACCGCGTCTTTTGGGGCGACAGTACCATTGGTTTCAATTGTCATTGACAATTTTTCGTAATCTGTAACATCACCGACACGAGTCATTTCGACAGAATAACCTACATCTCGAATTGGGGTATAAAGAGAGTCAATCGAAATCGTACCAAGGCTAAGACTTCGTGTTTCTTTTTCGGAAACCGGAACATAACCACGGCCATGACCAATGGTAATTTCCATTTCAAAAACTTTGTTCTTATCAGTAATAGTAGCAAGCTTCAGATCTGGATTTACGATCTCAATGTCTGAATTTTTTGAGAAATCCCCAGCAGTAACATCACCAATGCCTTTTTTTGACAATGTAATTGTTACTGGCTGATCACTGTGAGAAATCACAGCAATTTGTTTTACGTTCAAAATGATCTCGATGACATCCTCAAGAACGCCTTCGAGAACTGAAAACTCATGCTGGACACCAGCAATTTTGATGGACTCTACAGCTGCTCCCGGCAAAGACGAGAGCAAAACTCGACGAAGGGCATTCCCAAGCGTCGTACCATAACCTTGATGGCACGGTGTGATAAGCAACGTACCGATATTTGAGTTCTCCCCACCCATGAACTCGATTGTTGTTGGCAAAAGAATTTGTTCCATACGTGACTCCTAAATTAACGCGTGGAATAATACTCAATAATGAGTTTGATATCGTAAATTTTTTCAGTATCCAATACTCCAGGTTTGCTTGTAACCTTGACAGAAAGTGTTGACGCATCAGCAGACAACCAGCTTGGCATTTCATGTTTTGAGAGCATTTCAGAGGCAGTTTCAAAAATCTTTTTTCTTTTTTTGTTCTCTTTGAGAGTGATTACATCTCCAACAGAAACAATGTGAGATGGTACATTCATGAGCTTTCCATTAACAGTAAACATACCATGACTAACAAATTGACGTGCTTGAGCTCGGGTAATAGCAAGACCAGAACGATAAATAACATTATCCAAACGCATTTCAAGCATGTGTTGCAAGTGGATACTTGAGTCTCCGGTCAAACGTGTAGCTTCGGTAACATAGCGTCTGAACTGTCTTTCACGAAGACCGTACATGAGCTTGGCTTTTTGTTTTTCGAGCAATTGCTTGCCGAAAGTTGAACCAGCGCTTTTTCGTTTATTTGGACCATGGACGCCAGGAGCCTGCTGCAAACGGCGAGCAACCTTGGTTGGATTTGACTTCAAACCCAAATTGACGCCGAAGCGGCGAGCAATTTTATTTTTTGGACCGATGTATCTACCCATAGTATTGAGAAACTAGAAACTGGAAAGGTAAGGAATTAGACGCGACGTCGTTTTGGTGGACGACAACCATTGTGAGGAATAGGTGTTATATCTTTTACAGATAAAACGTTTACCCCATTGGTGTTGAAAGCGCGAATAGCACCTTCTCGACCGCCACCGATACCTTTAATAAATACACTAACTTCTTTTACGTTATACTCCTTGATTGCATCTACAACTTTCTTTACCACCTGTCCGGCTGCGTATGGAGTAGCTTTTTTTGGACCTTTAAACCCTACCATACCAGATGATGCCCATCCAAGAACGTCTCCATTTTGGTCTGTAACACTAACAAGTGTATTGTTGAAAGTTGCCTGAATATAAGCACGCCCATGAGGAACTTGCTTTACAACAACTTTTTTCTTATTACTTGTTTTTACTGGTGCTGCGGTTGCCGTTGTCATAAGAGTATAGCGATTGGAAATCTATAAAATAGACGGAACATTATGTCTTTTGCGCTGATGGTTTCTTTCCACTTGGTGCCAAATTACGTTTGTTACCACGAACTGTTCGTGAATTTGTTTTTGTCCTCTGACCGCGTACAGGCAAATGTTTGATATGGCGAAGTCCGCGATATGACTTGATATCCTTCAAACGTTTGATGTTTGAGGCAACTTCACGACGTAAATCACCTTCTGTCTTATACTGCTTTTCAATAATTGTACGAATCATGTCTTCCTGGGCTGCTGTAAGATCCTTTACATTAGTAGATTCATCAACTTTTGCAGCTTCCAAAATCTTTTTTGCGGTTGTTTTACCAATACCAAAAATATAAGTCAAAGAAATTATGACTTGTTTTTCTCGTGGGATCGTAATACCTGCAACTCTCATAAGTGAGAAAGAAATTAGTGTTCAACCTATTAACCAGACTTTTTACGTAATTTTCTGCCCTGGCGCTGATTGTGGCGTCGATTTTCACAAACTATAAAAACCACACCACTGCGGCGAACAGATTTACATTTTGGACATCGGGTTTTGACAGATGATTGAACCTTCATAGTCAAAGACAAAACTTGGAACAAAAAATACCAACCACTGCCGCGATATCGTTGCTTCGCC
>CAZVNO010000125.1:0-2566 GCA_964628715.1 uncultured Gammaproteobacteria bacterium
TGGTTCAAGTTTTGTAAAAGGTTTTGCTGTTACACTTTCGATTGGTGTCTTGGTTAGTATGTTTTCAGCAATTACAGTTACACGCATCTTGCTTCGATTTGTAACGCCATGGTTTAAAGATCAAGCTAATTGGTTATTTTTGGGAGCCAAAAAGAAATTATCGTAATTATATGGTAAATTTTATTGGTAAAAGAAAAATTCCTTTCGCGATTTCTAGTGTATTGTTCGTAGTCAGTATTGTTTCTCTCATCACTTTTGGAGTGAAAACAGGGATTGATTTTACTGGCGGTTCGTTGCTTGAAGTAACTTTTTCAGAAAATCGTCCTGGAGTAGACGAACTACAGTCAACAATTCAGCCACTTGATTTGGGTACGGTAGTTATACAGCCAACTGGTGATGATGGCATGGTTTTAAAGATGCGTTTCATTACCGAAACTGAACACGAATCAATTCTATCAACCGTTAGAAAGTCTTACGAGATAGGTGATGTCAAAGTTCTGGAGCAGAGATTTGAAACAATTGGCCCGTCAGTCAGTGCTCAGCTTCGAAACCGCGCTTTTGGAACGGGAGTTGCTGTGATGTTAGCCATTCTTTTATTTATTGCTTACGCTTTTCGTCGTGTTTCTCGTCCTGTAAAATCTTGGAATTACGGTGTTGCCGCCCTGGTTGCTCTTGCGCATGATGTCATTATAACGATTGGCGCTTTTGTTTTCATGAGCAAATATTTGGGAGCTGAAGCTGATATCCCATTTGTGGTGGCTATTTTGACAGTGCTTGGCTACTCGGTAAACGACACAATCGTAGTGTTTGACCGTATTCGTGAGAATTTGATAAGGCGTCCGGGCCCGACGTTTGCTGATACTGTAAATACAGCTGTGAATGAAACAGTTGGCCGATCAATTAATACTTCAATGACAGTATTATTGGTTTTGACAGCCTTGTTCCTTTTTGGAGGTAGTACTATCCACTATTTCACACTAACTCTCATTGTTGGTATCTTTATCGGTACATACTCATCTATTTTTATCGCCAGTCCGGTTTTGGTATCATGGTATGAGTGGCGTCAAAAACGACGTAACGCCTAATTAAAGTTTACCTAGAAAAAGATCCTGCTCTGTCAGGGTCTTTTTAGTTGTGATATACTTTGATAAGACATTTTCTTTAGCAAATAACTAATATAATCTAGGTATGACTGATGAATTTGTGCGACATTTGGTCGCAGCAATCGCGACTATTATCGCTGCCGTAATTTTTTATGCTGGGTATGTCAGTGGAACCCATGGTTGGTGGCTAGCTGGTATTATGGTTGTGGGTATGTATATTATTGTGTACAATTTGATTACTGCCGGTGGCCACGGGCACCACTAAGGAAAGATTTTATGCAATTTGGTCCAGTCTTTATTGATTTGAACTCAATCAATTTATTTTTTACAAACCAAAGTCCGGGCGCAATTTTTGTGCAACTTCTGGCTTTGGGTGGCTGGCTTTTTGTTGTTAAATTATTGTTTATCGTTGGTCTTTCGTTTTGGGTTGATTACAAAGAATCTCGGTATACATCAAGCTGGAAGTGGGTTCTTCTGGCAGTGGATATACCAGCCCTAAACTTACAAACACCAAAAGCGGTGGAGCAGATGTTTGCTCATCTGGCTGGCGCGCTTGGTCATGACAATATCGCTTCCAAATTTTGGAATGGTAATAAGCAACGTTATTTTAGTTTTGAAATAGTTTCAATCGATGGTTATATTCAATTTTTGATTCGGACAGAAGAAGCACTTCGGGATTTGGTTGAAGCTTCGGTTTATGCTCAATATCCAGAAGCTGAAATTATTGAAGTCGAAGACTATACCGAAGATAAACCGTCAAAGTTTCCGGATTCGGTGTACAATATCTGGGCGAGTGATATCGCGTTAACAGAAAATGATGCTCTACCAATTCGAACATTCAAAGATTTTGAACACAACATCTCAAAAGATACGCAGCTCAAAGATCCAATGAGTGCGCTTTTGGAAAGTTTTAGTCGTATCGGTACTGGTGAGGAAATTTGGTTTCAAATTATTATCCAGCCAACTGATAATAGTTGGAAAGAGAAAGCAATTGCAAAAATCAAAGAAAAAATTGGGGATACTTCCGGTCATGGTCACGGGAGTAATCCGATTTTGGATTTTATTCACAATGCTCCATTCAAGCTTATCGAGTTTATTGGCGACCAAATTTTCAATCGAGAGGCAGGGGAGTCTGGTGGGCATGAAGAGCATGAAGGTCCACCAAATCAGTTGCAGTATTTGACTCCAGGGGAATCAAAATTGGTGGAAGCAATGGAAACGAAGATTTCAAAAATTGGTTTTAAAACAAAAATGCGTGCAATTTATATTGCGCGCAAAGAGGTTTTTTCAGAATCGCGCGGCGTGCAGGCATTGGTTGGCGCCCTCAATCAATTCAATAGTCCAAGCGCAAATTCACTTTCGCCGACTTTTGGCGTGCATATGTCTTATTGGCGGAGCAGTCAGCGTTCGGCAGAGCGAAAGGGTCTTCTTATGAAGGCGTATAAGAAGCGCAAGATGAATGT
>CAZVNO010000126.1:0-2563 GCA_964628715.1 uncultured Gammaproteobacteria bacterium
TGAATTTTTTATGTATGTTATTTTTTGTATCTTTTGCTTTTGATTTTGGCTTAAATAATGCTGAAATAGTATATGTGACCCCGTTTTTCTTCATTTCTTCCATCTTTCTACGAGAGGATTCATTTGGGTTAAAAGCAAAGCGTATCATTTGTGGAAAGCCATAGTATGGATTGTCCCATTCTTTGGCTTCATCTTTGTTGAGGTTTTTATCGTCCCAATTCTCTTGATCATCGGCAATGTCAGAAAATTGGTAAAAGGCAATGATATCGTCGTCTGTAAATTCACTATTCATCAAAATTCTGTACGGTGTCCCAGATAGGTGAATACGTACTTTTGCATTAAGACTTTTCGTCGTCTCTTCTAAATCGTCTAAAGAACTGTCATTTAGCTTTAACTCATTATTTATCTCTTTTTTACTAAATTCTTGTTTTTTTAAAACTTTCCCATATTCGGCAGCTCTTGCACCAAAATGTGTTTCATCAACTAATAATAGATCAATCTGCTTAGCAAAAACTTCTTTATGTTTTGATTTGATAGCATCACCTTGTAGATCTTGTAATGTAAGAAACAAAACCACTTTTTTATTACTTGATAGATTGTCAGAAATTATATTCTTGTTTTGTAATAGTGCATCACTATCCAAAAAACTGTAACCGTCAAATTTAATATGACTTTCAACTGTTTTTTTCCATTCTTCTTTTACATCAGCCTTAGCTGAGACAACCAATACGAATTGTGCCCCCATCTCAACGGCACAACACATTGAGGTAAAAGATTTTCCAAAGCGCATTACTGCATACATCAAAAGATCTGTGCGCCCATTTTTAACTGCTTTTTTAAAGCTATCTATTGTTTTTTGTTGATTAGGTCTAGGGTTATAATTTTCAGTTCTGTTGTAGTGGTGAGTAAGAGGGATCCGACTTTCTTCAAAACTATAATATTGATATTTGAAGTCATTATTTTTATAAGACTTTATTATGTCTGCTATAGCTTTTTTTAGATCTTCTGTACTAGCATTTTTAAAAAACTCATTTGAGTAGTACGGTAGATTTTTTATCTGATTTTGCTCTAGTCTTTCTTTACTAACTTCATTTTCCAGAAAATAATGAACAGCATGGTCTCTAAAAAATGTTTTATCATCAACTTTTGCAATACTATCGAATTTTTTTTCTAAATTTGGAAAGTACTTACGCCACTCATCTAATCTCATCTCTAGTGGACGATATGTATCACCAACTTTTAAGTAGTTAGGGACAGTTTCCGTAGAAAAAGCATAAATATGTGGTTCAACACGACCAAAAATAAGTTCGTCCAGGGCGGTGGTATTTATTTTTGTCGAGTTTGTCATATATTACTATTTTAATAAATCGATAAAGCGCACCTGTGTATTGTTTTTCCAGTCTTTAATGAGACAGTATGTGCCACTGTGTGCTTTTATGTTGTTTTCTTTGCAGCCTACACATTTCAACTTTGTAATTTCAGTTTCACCAAATAAGTTAGTGGATGTTTGTTTTTGTTCATTACAACTACTAGGGATAGTCCCTGTCAGTCCATCCATTTGCAAAACATTCCAAGATATTATTTCAGCGAATTTTTTAATTGAATTTAATTGGGGTTTTTTGCCAAATTTGACTAAGTAATTTTCGATGAAGGTGAATAACATTGACTCTCTTGCAAGTAGCAGGCTGTCTCCTTGCCATTCATAAGCGTATGTATTTTTGAAAGCTTCTTGTGAAGCCTTTAGCCAATCCTTAGAAGTTTTCGTGTTTTCACTTACAATACGAAGTTTTCTGTCGAGTATTCCAATGCGATTATTTACAGGAATAAAGTTGCCTGTAGTTGTGTCGTAACGACTAGTGATATAAGGAGCTTCTCCGCATGCAATCTCAAGGCGAGTATCTTGTATATAGTCTTTCCAAGTTTTATCTTTTGGAAAACTTATTTTTTTTAAATTAGTTTTCCACGATTTTTCTTCATGTTTGTTGGTAATTTCTGTATTAAATAGACCTTCAGTCTCAAACCAAGAATTATCAATCAGGTTGTTTTGAGCATTGCAAACCCACGATGGAGTAAATACTTCAGCCATACCACGAACACGCATTTGTTGAAGTGATTTTGCTTTTTCTGCTCGAGGCATTATGACGCGTCCGTTCCCGTTGGTAATTAATTTGGGAGATATTGGGGAGCAATATTCATAACCCATCCCAAGGTGTTTGTAGTCATTTGTGCCCCAGAATATATTTTTTTTGGTGGTTTGGTCAATCAAAAGTAAATCTAAAACATCAGGATATTGCTCCCTTATGTCGTTTTCTAGAATATCAGCTTTGTTAAGTGTTGTAGGCATGATGCTTTAGACTTTAACGTTCAAAACGTTAGTATATTATATCAGGTTGGTAGTTATATAAAGTGGCGAGCTGAGAATACAGCGAGACTCCAATTTATTCCCCTATAAAATAATTGTCCGAAGGACACCTAATTGGAAAAAGAAATTTGAAAATTTTTAAAACAATTGGGCGATAGCCCATAAAAGAAAAGGAATATTTCAGCTAACGGTCCGCAGTAT
>CAZVNO010000127.1:0-2554 GCA_964628715.1 uncultured Gammaproteobacteria bacterium
ATCTCCTATCTCTTCTCGCCACAACCATTCATTTATTTACCATGTACTCGATTGCGGCGATTATCTACAAACTCGGATTTGGCTTTGATGCTTTTGTCCACCGAGCAACCGAAATTTGGATTCAAAATCATGGCTTCATCTCACCAAAAACTCCCTACTATATTGGCCAATACAGCTTTGTGGTTTGGCTATCCAACATAACAAAAATACCAATTTTTTATGTCGATATATACCTGGTACCTATTCTTGCGGCAATTACTCTTCCGGTAACTATTACAAAAACACTAAAGGCTGCTTGGGATATACCATACAAAAAAAGTATTTTAGTTCTTTGGCTAATTCCGTTTATTCCATTTCTTTCTTTCAACCTAACAACACCATACAACCTCGCCATACTTTTTTCTCTTTTGAGTATTTTTACAATCCTTCCTGTCTTGATACCAAATAACAATCAACATTCAACAATTAACCATTACACCAATCTCTCGATACTACTGGCATTTTGCGCTCTCATAACACACCTGCTTATTGGCGCGCCGATAACAATTTTTGTACTCGGTTCAATTTTATTGAAACGATTCGAGCTAAATAAAAAACTATCGATAGCACTTCTTACACTGTCTGTATTTATCACAGCATTGATAATCCCATTATTATTTACCATTAACAACTACATTGCCGGCGCAGGACTCCCAGAACTGACAAATCCGTTTTTGCACCTGGCTGATTTTATTTCTTTGTTTCAACGCCCATATTGGTATGCAAGCACTTCACCGCTTCGCTTTGAAATCTTATATGCTTGGGAGAGAATTATTATCCCAATTGCGATAATTATTTCTTTTTTTGGATTTTATCTATATCAAAAGGAAAAGAAAAATCTAGCAGCATTTCTCTTGCCTCTTACTAGTTTTGCTTTGGTCATATCGGCTTGGTTCCTGCGTTCTTGGATTACTTTTCATGATGTTGTCTCATACGAACAAGGTGACTATCCAGCTCGTCTTATCCGCGCAAGTCTAATGTTTTTGTTACCGTTTGGAATGTCATTACTATCTCGTATCTCATATAACATACCTCGTACCAATAAAAATGCATTGAATGTAATTTACTATGTGATATTTGCATTCGCCATTATGCTCTCCCTTTATTTCTCCTACCCCCAGAGAAATGTGAAAGCACGGTTTCCGGGATACAATGTAACGGCAAATCATTTCCAGGCAGTAGAGTGGATCCACAATCAAGAAACAACGAACAATGAGCAATTAGCAATTAACTACATTGTTTTAGCTGATCAGATCACTTCGGCGGCAGCATTGACGGATTACAGCTTTGCGAAATATTATCGAGTGAAACGAGACCACGCCGAAGGCGGTGGTAATACACCACAAGAGATATTTTACTACTCCATACCAACCGGAGGAATACTATACCAACAATACGGAAAAATGATTTACGAAGGGCAAAAACGTGAATATATGATTGACGCTATGAACCTTGTCGGCGTAGATACAGCTTATTTTGTTGTCAATTCATACTGGGCCAATTCTCAAAAAATTATAGAAGGCGCAAAAAAAACCGCCGATGATTGGCGGGAATTTGGCGACGGGCAGGTGTGGGTGTTTTTGTACAAAAGATAAAGTTAAAGATACAGATTCAACAATTTACCCACATACTCACCCACCGATAATCCCACAAGAGAAAGACGGGTTTTGAGAGACATCTGCGTTAGTTCTTTTTGATGTTCGAAACACCACTCTAATTTTTGCACAAGCGATGATTCATTTTCTGTCGTAAAAGTAAGACCGTTCTCCCCGTCCTGGATCAGCTCTGCAATCCCCTCGACGTTACTGGCAAGGACCGGCACACCAAAAGAAAAACTTTCAAAAATAACTGTAGGTGAATTTTCATAACAAAGTGATGGTACAACAGTGACGTCACTTGTGGCAAAAAGAGCTGGTAGTGCACTGCGATCGAGTTTGCCATGGATTACAAATTGCTTATTGTTCGTTGTTAATTGTTTGACTCTTCCAAGCTCTGACCCGGAGCCGGCAATATGGAGAATTGGTTTCTTCTCTGGACCAGAGAGATTCTGCAAAAAATGCAAAAAAGTTTTGACCAAAAACAATACACCCTTATGCCCTTCAACTTGACCGAGATACAAAAAATGCAAAGCATCGTGGTTTTCTTTTTTATTGATAGTACTTAAGATTTAACCGGCTTTAGGAGTAAAACACGGTTTGAATTTTTTAAAAAACCACGCGACTCATAAAAATTCAATAAAAACTGTGATGGTGAAATAACCACATTTGGTGAACCAACCAAAAAACGCATAATCCTACTATAAATGCGTACTGGGAAGCCACAGTAGCGCCAACTGTTTTCTTTTGATTTTTGAATAATCCCGCTTGGCTCCACAAGCTGAACATCATGAACTGTGTGCACATGGCGAATTCCCAAACGTCGAATCATCCTTGGGACCAAAAAACTCATACCCATAAGGTTGTGGGTATGTACTACATCCGGTTTTTCTGCCTTCAAAATACCCTCAACGTATGAC
>CAZVNO010000128.1:0-2546 GCA_964628715.1 uncultured Gammaproteobacteria bacterium
AAGTATCGCCGTCTCTCATCACGTAATCCTTCCCCTCTAAACGAAGTTTCCCCTGCTCTCTGACTCCAGGCCAGCCCTTGCAATCGACAAACTCTTGCCAATTACACACATCCGCTTTCACAAAACCTTTCACAAAGTCAGTATGAATAACACCGGCAGCATCTGGTGCTTTTGTGCCTGCAGTTATTGTCCAGGCTCGAGTCTCAGGTTCGCCTGATGTAAAATAGGTATAAAGATTCAGGAGTTTATAACCCGCCACAATCAATTTCTCAAGTCCGGTTTCTGTCATACCCAAATCTTGCATAAACACTTTTGCATCCTCTGGACTCAATTCTGCCAATTCAGCTTCCAATTTCGCACTAACGGTAATGACCGGTGCGTCCATCTGCGGAATCACAGGCGCTCCTGCCGGACTTTCATCAATATTTACTACATATAGCATTGGTTTTGCAGTGAGGAGCTGCATCTCTTTCACCCACTGAATTTCGTCATCGACAAATTCCAAAGTACGGACAGGTTTCCCCTCACCCAGCTGCGCATGTAAACGCTCCAAAAGCGCGATTTGTTTTTCCGCTTCTTTTGCCGCTGCTGCCTTGGCATTCTTTTTTACGCTCTCAAGACGTTTTGCGACTGTTTGTAAATCAGCCAATGCAAGTTCAAGATTAATTACCTCGGCATCTTCCTTTGCATCCACGCGATTGTGAACATGCGTAATATCATTGTCTGTAAAAGCACGCACTACTTGCACGATAGCGTCAGTCTCGCGAATATGCGACAAAAATTTATTTCCCAGACCTTCGCCCTCACTCGCTCCTTTTACCAAACCAGCAATATCGACAAACTGAATGGCTGTCGGAATAATCTTTTTTGATTTTGAAATATCAGACAATTGCTGTAAACGATTATCAGGAACTTCAACCACGCCAACATTTGGATCGATGGTGCAGAATGGATAATTGGCGACATTGGCCTGTTTACTCCTAGTCAATGCGTTGAATAGGGTTGATTTACCGACATTTGGCAAACCAACTATACCAAGTGATAATGACATATCGCTAGATTCAAAGCGCGCCTATGTGGCGCGCTTCTCAGTGGACCGAGCGGGACTCGAACCCGCCACCCCTGCGATGCAAACGCAGTGCTCTACCAAATGAGCTATCGGCCCTTACATGATTCTACTTGCACAAACCAAATTTACTTCTCCCCCAAACTGTTCTTAGCAGGCTACTCGCCCGCCGAAGCTTTAGCACAGGAGGGAGCTATCGGCCCTTACAACCTGTGTACAACAGAATACCACTCGAAAAGCAGTTTGTCAACGTAGAAACAAAATTATTCCTTTCGTCTTAAAAAAGTCAGAAGTATACCGCCACGAGCCTTGAGTAAAAAACCAATCAAAAGCGATGTTAAACCAGTCGCGCCAGCAGACAAATATTTTTCAACTACGTTTTCATCTTTATTATTATGAGTCGCCACTATGATCTGGTTGGTACCCGTAGAAACCAAAGTATCGTTATTTACCTGAAGAGACACGGCACGCGAGCCTTCTTTATTAACAGCATGTTTGACGATACTAATGTCACCACTAACTCTTGGTAAAACTTCTACAGCTCCTTTTGAATTCCTGAGAGCCATCCCAACAATCATGATCATATCACCAACTAAAAATTGTTTTGAGCTGAGCCCTGTGCCAGATTTTAGCATAACCCCTATTTCTCCACCCCCATCATCAACAAAAATATGACCTGATTTCACTTCCGTAACCTCACCTTCGACAACAACAACCGCACCATCTCTAGCCACTCCGATCTGGATTGCAGTCATTGGTAATGGCTCAATATCAAAAGATTGATCTAATAATTTAACCGCCGAAGCGTCAGAAAATTTTAACCTACGACCACTTTTTATTTCTGTAACTTCGCCAGTTACAGATAGCATATCACCAATGGACAGCGCTGGAAAAAGTTTTTTATTTTGATAGATTTGCCAGCCGCGATTGACAGTGCTTCTATCATCATCAAAAGAACCAAGATAAAAATACTGAGACCCAAAAATACCAGGTGGGACAACCACAATTCCACTAATTGTGATTATCGAACCGACAGCCGAAGTATCCACAGAAACTTCTAAACTAGGAACTTGAGCATCTTCAATGGTTGTTACTATTGGTAACGAAGTAGTAGTTAATGCGTTATTATTTTTGAACTCAAGTAAAGGAATCAACGAGAATACAGAAGTGGTGGGATTGACTGTAGTGTCCACAGATGGAGAAGTCACTTTTTTTGACACAATAGAATTTGCACTACCTTTTGTAGATAATAATGTTTCCATAAAATCAGCCCCGTCATTATTCGTATCATACCCGTCAAAAACCCTAGCCACAGACAAATCCAGCCCACCCGCTGGCGCATGGTTTGTATTTTGGGCACCATCTTGCCAATTACCAAATACGACCTGATCTCTAAGCGAACCAACCGAATCAATTAGAGCGATTAAATCACCCTCATTATTCAATTTACTGCCATTCAAATCAATAACAGCAAAACCTC
>CAZVNO010000129.1:0-2535 GCA_964628715.1 uncultured Gammaproteobacteria bacterium
TGATCAAGACGACGAAGATGAGGAATATGAGCGTCACACCAAGCCCAAAACCAACAAGCGCGTTCACAGGCAAGTTTGGCCGAACCGGAAACAACGTGGCTACCGGCGGATTTACCACCTTGATACTCACGTCTCCACCAACATATTCCCAGCCACGAGTGGCCAAAGTATCGGCCGCGGCCGCCGCCAAATTTTTGGCTTGTTCAGGCAGTACATGATAGGCGGAAATACGAACGACACCAGTACCGTAAACCACAGACGCATTCAAATCTTCGGCCCAATGTTTTCGTTTTTGGCGTTCGGTCAAATTTTGCCCTTCAAAGCGGCTCTTATCCAGCGAAAATGTTGGATTTGACATTACCTTATCATAAAAATCAGATGTCTTCATGACTTCGATAAGATTGTCACCGACTCTTTCGGCTGACTTCACGACAGTGTACGGGTCAACACCATAACGTGATTTTGAAATGATGAGAACATCAGCGTCCGCGCGGTACTGAAGCGGAAACAAAAGACTCACGGCCACTGAAAAAACAGCAAACAAAAAGCCGACAAATACAATCAGTTTTGCTCGACGGCGCAATATATTTCTTGGTGAATTTGACTCAAACATATTCTTTTTTTATGACTAAAGAACCAATGAAGATACCACAAAATCGCTCTTTTGTCAAGGATCCTACGGTGTTACTGTTTTTTTCACCACCAAATCTTCTTCGGCGCCGCCTCGCCAAACAGTAAGTGTCAAAGTATCAGATCCGAGAGAAATATCACGCGACAAAAATTCCGGCTCAACCGCACCACCATTTATCCGAAGGATAATATCGCCTTTTTTCAAAAGCGCAGTCAAAGCCGCGCCCCGAACACGAGAGACATAAAAACCAGAAGTGGCTCGGACATTTCCGCCAACATTATACCCGCCAACCATGACACCATCGAGCGCTAAACCAGAATAATTTACTTTACCGGAAGAAAGAAGCGAGGACAGCGCGCCCTGCAAAAGCCAACCCGGAATCAGCTGGTTGTTTGCGGTTGCAAAACCAATCAACTCTCCCCTATCATTTAGGATAATATTGCCAGATCCAACCGAAGGCATAAAACCAAAAAGATACTCTGGCTCACCAATCGTAAAAATGGCGCTATCAGTACTTCGAGCCGGTGGCGCCAAAGACACCAAACGAATATTATCTTCACGGAGAGCGGCTTCGCTATCTTCTATACTCCAAACGTTTGCCCCCGGAGAGAGTGCATCAAAACCGGCAA
The DNA here is from genome assembly GCA_964628715.1 of uncultured Gammaproteobacteria bacterium. Taxonomy (GTDB): domain Bacteria; phylum Patescibacteriota; class Patescibacteriia; order Magasanikbacterales; family UBA922; genus JAHFIC01. Next base: position 1,261 of record CAZVNO010000129.1, read on the forward strand.
ATGGAGCAATCCGAAAACCTTCACCAGAAAATTTTATATATGAAAGTCCGGTCACAGAATCTACGACAACACGCTCGACATTATGTGGCACACCCTGGTAATCAAGCGCGACCCAAGTTTTTTCTTTTCCCAGATGATACGGAAATGACGCCACCGACCAACCATCGGAAGAAAGAATCATCGCATGTCCCAAAAACGCACCGGCGCTATAGACATCTTTACTCACGTTTTTGCTGGTGTCATAGACATCGAGCGCACGTTGCCGAGTCTGATTCAAAACTACCGGATCAAGTGAAGATAAATTTGCTGATCTCCCTGAATTTGTAATAACAAACTGGTTCGGTTCATAGGGCGGGATAATCCAAGTGACTGTCATGATCGCAGCGGTTGTACCAGACAAAAACGAAAGGCCGATAAGCAAAAGGACTGTTGGCAAAGCCAAGAGCCGAGTATGCGTTTTGATGTTACATGATTTTGGTGGTAAATGTGGTGCGGACATATTTATTAACTTAATCACCTGATCACCTGAGCACTTTAGCACTTGAGCACTTTTGCTTGGGTGCTGGAGTGTTCGGGTGCTTAGGTATTTTTCTACACCCAACGAACGAAGAAAGCTAAGACTAACACATAAAGAACCACATTGGCAATAAGGAAAGCCTGTTGTTTTTTCCACAGAATTCCCTGGGAGCTAAAGTGAAACCGACCAAAAAGTTGGGCAATATACCAGATCCACGACACTAGTAAACCAGAAGCAAAATATCCAAAGGGCAGTAAATGCATGATCCAAACCAATTCCATTACAGCCATACCAAATGCTATAATCCACCACCGATTTTGCGTCCATACAGATCGATCATACAAAGACCAAATATATCCGGTAATAGCGGATACACACAAACCCAAAATAATTGTTATAAATGAAAATGGAAGATCGGGAAAAAAAACCGATAACGAAAAACCAAAAGTGAGCGCTGCATAAACAACAAAAACCAAAAACATTGTCAGCGTGCGCCGAACCGGTTTGAAACGAATCAAATCGTCTTCAAAAGGAACAAACGAAATCATGGTTAAATAACCCAACATGAGAGCCCCTATGATTGTTACCAAAACTAAAAATCCATGCGACTCGATAATTGTTATCATTAACGTAGTTGCTATCATTACAAGCAAGGCTATTAGAGCGATACTGGTGTAAGGACGATGAAACCGTGACAATCGCCACAAAGCAGCGGTGACGACAGTAACCCAGACGCCCAAAACTATAAGGGCAAACCA
>CAZVNO010000130.1:0-618 GCA_964628715.1 uncultured Gammaproteobacteria bacterium
CCTTTTTTCTTGGCCGAATTCCAATATTCGGTGTACTGTGGCAGATTAATGACTGCTTGACCTTGTTCAGCTTTGGTTTCCTGCAAGCACAAAATATCTGGATCGTATTTTTTGATAAATTTCTGGAAGTCGCCTTTTTTCAAGACAGCACGTATGCCGTTGACATTCCAAGAGATGATTGTTATTGTTTGTTTCATATCCTATCATGATACACGATACACGGAGAACGATACAAGTTATCGTGTATCGTTTTATGTGTATTGTGTATCGTCGTTGTCCACATGGATTACATGGATTAATAGTTGCTTTTTTCTTGGATGTGGTATATCCTGTGCCTATAAAATAATTTTTTGCTTATGGAATACGATGTTGTTAAAGAGGCCGTGCTTGCTCATATTCAAGCTTTGTTTGAAGAGATGGAAGAGGAAATGGCCATGTCTCACCAAGAAAAATACGCTCTTCTCGAAGACGCATTCGAAAATGCAACTGACGTTGATGAACTTCGAGTCGCTTTTGAACAATGGTACGCTGACCATTCTGATGAAGTTGAATTTGAACACGAAGTTGATGAACTCTTTCATTTTTAGACCTTCATGAACCGGATGAATTGGGTGCAGA
>CAZVNO010000130.1:628-2491 GCA_964628715.1 uncultured Gammaproteobacteria bacterium
AGCTTTGGGACCATGCTGTTGGCGGGGCAGAAGATAAAGAATAATTTACACCTAAGCACTGCAGCACCTAAACAACCGAGCACACCAATTGAGTTCAATAAATTCAAAAGTGCTTGAGTACTAAAGTGCTCTGGCGCTTAAGTGACAATATTGTGGATCGCAATTTAGCTCTTGAATTTGTTCGTGTTACCGAAGCCGCTGCTATTGCAGCGGCTCGTTGGATTGGTCGTGGTGACGGTAAAATTGCGGATGGTGCAGCGGTTGATGAAATGCGGGATAGATTTAGCGGCATTGATTTTCGCGGGACTGTCGTTATCGGTGAAGGAGCAAAAGATGAAGCGCCAGAATTGTATATTGGTGAAACTCTCGGAACTGCCAATGCGCCAGAGTTAGATATCGCAGTTGATCCACTTGAGTGTACTGATAGCGTTGCCAATGGGCGACCAAATGCTATTTCGGTCATTGCAACCGGCGCAAAGGGGAGTTTGTTCCATGCACCGGATATGTACATGAATAAAATTGCTTGTGGTCCGGCAGCAAAAGATGTAATTGATCTTGATGCCTCTGTAGAACAAAATTTGCAAAAAGTTGCTGAGAAGCTCGGCAAAACAATAGATGAGTTGGTTGTAATTGTGCTTGATCGTCCGAGACATGAACAATTGATTTCTCAAATTAGAAAAACAGGGGCTCGGGTTCGTCTCATTACTGATGGTGATGTAGCAGGAGCGATCGCTCCATCACTCCCGGATTCTGGGATTGATCTTCTTATGGGTGTTGGTGCTTCTGCCGAAGCTGTACTTGCTAGCGTTGCCATCAAATGTCTGGGCGGTGGGTTCCAGGCCAGGCTTGCGCCAAAAAATGCCGAACAGGAACAATTACTCCGTGATATGGGCATTGCTGATGCCACAAAAAAATTATTACTTGAAGATTTGGCAAAAGGAGAAGATCTGACTTTTACAGCGACTGGTGTTATTGACGGCCCGCTTTTAAAAGGTGTACGTTATACAAGCGAACGCTGCATAACACATTCGGTAGTTATGCGCGTCCGAAGTGGGACTGTACGTTTTATCGAGACACAGCACCGCTTGTCATAATTTATTTTCAATATGAATAAAGAATTTTTGGCACAAACAGCACAAGCTTTAGTTGCGGATAACAAAGGTATTTTGGCAGCTGATGAGAGTACTGGTACTATTAAAAAACGTTTTGATAAAATCGGGGTTGACTCAACTGAAGAAACCAGACGCCAGTACCGTGAACTTTTGTTTACTGCTCCGGGAATTGGCAAGTATATTAGTGGTGTAATTTTGTACGATGAAACTCTGCGTCAGTCGACATCTGCCGGCGTTACATTTGCAAAAGTCTTAAAAGATGAAGGTGTGATACCTGGAATAAAAGTTGATTTGGGTACAGAACCATCTCCAATATCACCAAATGAATTATTAACCAAAGGACTTGAGGGATTAGCTGATCGTCTGAAAGAATACTATGCACTTGGTGCACGATTCGCTAAATGGCGTGCGGTTATTAGTATTGGTGATGGTTTACCTACCCCAGATGTTGTCCGAGAGAATGCTAAGCGTTTGGCTGAATATGCAAAATTGTGCCAAGAGGCGGATATTGTTCCGATTGTAGAGCCAGAGGTCCTAATGGACGGTGACCACTCTCAAGATAGATGTTTTGAAGTTACTGCCGGAGCACATAACGCCTTGTTTGAAGAATTACAAAATGCTCAAGTTTATTTGCCAGGCATTCTTTTGAAGCCAAATATGATTGTGCCAGGGGAGGAATCTAGCGAAAAAGTAAGCGCAGAGCAGATTGCAAGCATGACCCTAAAGACACTTCGTGAGCAGGTTCCTGCTG
>CAZVNO010000131.1:0-921 GCA_964628715.1 uncultured Gammaproteobacteria bacterium
GAAATAGCGGATGCGGATTCATGGGACGAGACTTAAACTCAGGATGAAACTGTGAACCGATAAAGAACGGATGATCTTTGAGCTCCACGATTTCTACCAAATCAGTCTCGGGATTAATTCCCACCACTTCAAGCCCAGCATCATCCATCATCTCGCGATATTCATTATTGAATTCATAACGATGGCGATGTCGTTCGGAAATCATATCAGAGCCATAAGCTGATCTAGCCTTACTCCCCTTTCGCAGAGCGCAGTCATAAGCACCGAGACGCATCGTACCGCCATAGCGATTTTTCTTTACATTCTCAGCTTGTCGCGGATTGATATGAATTACCGGCTCCGCGGTCTTTTCTTCTATCTCTACGGTATGAGCCGCACTTTTACCCAAAACATTTCGCACAAATTCAATCGTGGCCAGCTGCATCCCATAGCATAAGCCCAGATATGGAATTTTATTCTCACGAGCAAATTGAATTGCCTTTATAATCCCCTCGACACCGCGTGAACCAAACCCACCGGGCACAATCACCCCATCATACTCTTTGAGCATCGCCACTTTTTTTGGATCTTTTTCAAATTCTTCTGAATCAATCCACTCAAGTCTTGGTTTGGCGTTATTGTGCCATGCCGCATGCTTTGCCGCCTCGATCACAGAATGATAGGAATCAAGTAAAGTATAACTTCCGGTCGCAAAATATTTCCCAACCACAGCTATCTTTACTTCCGCTTTTGCGTTTCGAATTCGATCGACAAATTTTTGCCACGGTGCCATGACGGTTGGCCGCGAACGCATTCCCAAAATCTTTAACAATTTGTTTCCAACATTTTGTTCTTCCAATTTAATCGGGATTTCGTATATACTCGAAACATCCGGCGCGGAGATACAATTGTCTTTGGCCACGCCACAAAGTACTGATAATT
>CAZVNO010000131.1:931-2488 GCA_964628715.1 uncultured Gammaproteobacteria bacterium
GTTCAAACTGCCCGCGAGCCACAATCATATCGGCATTGATACCGGCACTATTTAGCGCTCTGGCCGCATGTTGAGTTGGTTTTGTCTTCATCTCACCAAGGTGTGCTGGGATTGGCAAGTAGCTCACAAGCACAAAAGCCACATCATCGGGGTGCGCCAGCTTCATCATGCGAGCAGCTTCCAAAAATAAAATATTTTCATACTCCCCAACCGTCCCTCCAATTTCTATTATCGTAATATCAGAATTACTTTTTTGGGAAGCGGCCGTAATTCGACGAACAACTTCATTTGGAACATCAGGAACCACTTGAACACACTTTCCTTTGTACTTCATCGCACGTTCATTTTCGATTACTGTCTGATAAACTCGACCGGTTGTCATGTAATTGTCCGACAAAAGGTCAACATTTAAAAAACGTTCATAATTTCCCATATCTTGATCTGTCTCATCGCCATCATCAGTCACAAATACCTCGCCATGCTCAATCGGATTCATGGTACCGGCGTCAACATTGATATATGGGTCAATTTTAAGTGCGGTAACAGAAAATCCCTTAGCTGTAAAAATTGAACCAAGCGACGCTGTTGTTACCCCCTTGCCCACTCCAGACAAAACACCACCAACCACGAAAATGTACTTTTTTGGACTTTTCTTGGCCATAAAAAAAGAAAAAACCCTATATAGGGAGTAGTTAAGACCGCCGGGTCGTGCCCCAAAGAAACTGGGTTGCGTGGCGGGAATTTTTCATACCCGAATAGTATACTACGGTCTTGTTTTTTGGGCAAGAGCATGCTAGAGTAAGGATTAAGTTATTAGCTTATGACTCATAAATCAGGTTTTGTCGCCCTTGTCGGCCGCAGTAATGTTGGAAAATCAACTCTCATGAATACACTGGTTGGTACAAAGATATCAGCCACTAGTTTTCGTGCACAAATGACCCGTGACATCATTCACGGTGTTATGACAACTCCGGATGGTCAGGCTGTTTTTGTTGACACCCCAGGTGTATTTAAAGATCGAAAAAATGCTTTGACCGGGCGCCTCCAGGGCAAAATTGAAGAAGCGATCAAAGAAATTGATTTGATTATATACGTTGTCGATCCTAGCAAAGAAATTGGACCGGAAGAGCGCGCTACTTTTGGTATGATTAGGCACTTGGCTATCAAAAAAATCCTTGTTATCAACAAATCAGATCTACCGTCACCGGACAGATCGCACCAAGCTGAATATGAAAGTTGGGGCAAAGAATTTGACGCGATGCTTATCCTCTCGGCTCTTCGCGGTAGTCATATCCAGCCTTTGAAACAAAAAGTTATGGAGCTGCTGCCCGAAGGAGAGTCTCTATACCCAGACGAGCAATTTACAAACATAGACAATTATTTCTGGATCGCGGAAATCGTCCGTGAAAAAGCTTTTGCAGTATTTGAAAAAGAAGTGCCATATTCTCTGACTGTTCAAATTGATAATGTAGAAGATAAACCGGATGTCATGGTTATCAAAGGCAGAGTCCTGACAAATGCCGATCGCTACAAAAAAATTATCATTGGACACCACGC
>CAZVNO010000132.1:0-2430 GCA_964628715.1 uncultured Gammaproteobacteria bacterium
GACTCATTAAAGAGGTATCATTTTTTATTGGCAGAAAATGATCCTTTAGTTCCAGAATTAGTATTGGATTTTAAACATTTTTTTACCTTACCCAGAGATTTCCTTTATAAACAGAAAAAAGAGATATATGTCGCTAGTTTAAACGAAATTTTTAGAGAGGAACTATCGCAAAGATTTTCCAATTATCTCTCTAGGATAGGGTTGCCGGAGATTGCACCTGACTAAGTTGAATACTTCAATTTATGGGTTAAGGGTGGACAGTAAGTATAAATTATCATTTTAAGCCTATGTCTAGGTATAGCCCAGAATTGATCAAAAAATACCAAGGGTATTTTATAGAAAAGTATGGTGTCAATTTCACTGATGATCAAGCGAATGAGCACCTCGATTCTTTGGCGTCACTATACCTTTGGATGAGTGAGAATAGTACTACAAATTGATAATTTTTCCATTTGAATAATGCTTAATTTTACCTGCTGGTAAATCTGCACCAGTTCGGAAAAGACGTAATCTATAGAGCTTCAAAAATAATACTCCCCAAATTGGGGAGTATTATTTTTGAATTTCATGGTGTAGAGGATCGAACCAGGGAAAGGGAGAAAACGGTAGTTTTCTCTTGATGAGGAAGAGTATTGAGAAACCAGAAGGTTTCTCAAAGCGCAGCGATCCGCCATAGGCGTAGAGTGAGCAGTGAGATGCCCCGCCCTCCGAGCACAAAAACAATACAGCCCATGGACTGTATTTACTTTATTTTAAAATTAAGGTATCCTTTATTTCAAGCCTTGAATGTTGCTGAGCAAGAAACGATAGGTCTTAGTCGTATAATCTATGGTTAAGCGTTTCAAGCATTGAAGCTCCATTAATTAAAACCGGCATTTAGTGCTGTTTTTTTGTTTAAATATGCATTACCATACACAATCTTCAGAAGAAGTGACGCGCTCTTTAGAGGTTTCTGCAGAGAATGGCCTCTCATCGTCCGACGTTATTACCCGCCAACAACAATACGGATGGAATGAACTCCCTCCCCAACGAAAGCAGAGTTTGATCCAAAAGATTTGGCACCAATTTAAAGATGTTTTGGTCATTATTTTGATTGTCGCTGCCGGTGTTTCATTTGCTCTGGGTGACTACAAAGACGGGATTGTTATTAGTATTATTGTCGTTGCAAATGCAGCGATGGGTCTACTACAACAGGCCAAGGCTGAAAATGCTATTGCGGCTTTACAGGAAATGTCACAGGCTAATGCCAAAGTAATTCGCGATGGCAATAGACAAATAATAGCGGCACGCGAGATTGTGCCAGGAGATATTATCATAGTAGAAGCCGGCGATAAAATTCCTGCTGACGCCAGAGTCCTTGAGTCTGTCCGTTTACGTATTGCTGAAGCAGCTCTTACTGGAGAATCAAAACCAGTTGAAAAATACGTTACTCCGTTGGAAGAAAAAGATACACCGTTAGGCGATCGGGGTAATATGTTGTATAAAGATACTGTTGTAACATATGGTCGCGGAAAAGCGGTTGTAACTGCTACTGGCGTAAAAACAGAAATCGGGCTTATTTCTCAGTTTCTCCAGGAACAAAAAAAGAGTATCACCCCCCTGGAACAGGAATTGAATCGAGTGGGAAAAATTTTGACAATTATTGCCATGTTGTCGGCGGTACTAATTTTTCTGTCTCTTATTTTCATTACAAATGCTCATATCAAAGAGGTCTTTTTTACGGCAATGTCTATCGCGATTGCCGTTGTGCCTGAAGGTATTCCAACAGTTGTTACCACAGTGCTCGCGATTGCCGTTACAAAATTGGCAAAACGGAACGCAATTGTTCGAAAATTGTCGGCCGTAGAAACGCTTGGTAGCACCAACCAAATTTTAACTGATAAAACCGGAACGTTAACTAAGAATGAAATGACTGTAACCGATGTGGTGATCAAAGACAGCGACATCAGCGTTCTTGAAAACGGCAAGTGGAAGTCGGGTGAAGCGATAGTACAACCGTTGCAAAATAAAGATATTGAATGGCTTCTCACTTGCGCGGTTCTCTGCAACGACGCCCAAGTGACAAGCGGGGGAAAATTACTTGGCGACCCGACAGAAACATGTCTTGTTCAAGCCGCAATTCAAGCCGGGATTAATGTACCTAATATAAGAGTACGCTATGAACGTGTGGACGAAATTCCTTTTTCTTCGGACACAAAAAGAATGATTGTTGTGGTGAAAGATACTGAAAATAATTATTATTCTATCTCCAAAGGTGCCGCGGAAGTCATATGTGGCTGCGCAGAGAAGAATGAGAACTCCACTCTGGATAAGGCGTCGGCTCTTTCTCGCAACGGGATCCGTACACTGGCATTTTCATACAAGTTATTGCCGCAGGATTGGAAAAAAGAAGAAACGTTCGAAGCACAGTTGGCAGAAAAACATACTCTT
>CAZVNO010000133.1:0-2426 GCA_964628715.1 uncultured Gammaproteobacteria bacterium
ATAATCAAAAGCCCTCAATTTTTCCGTATCGTGGCGAACTCAATTTGTTTATCACGCCTGGATTCGAATTTCGCGTGATCGATGCTATGGTCACCAATTTTCATCTACCAAAGTCTACTCTTCTTATGCTCGTGTCGGCTTTTGCGGGTGATCGGGAGTTTATGCTAAAGTGTTATGAGAAAGCAGTGGAGGACCGATACAGATTTTTTAGTTTCGGAGATGCGATGTTTATTGTCTAAACCACTCCTGTTTCAATTCCAAAAATCTGTCTTCGCGGATGGCTGTGCGGATTTCTTTCATGAGAGAAAGGAAAAAGTGAAGATTGTGAATCGTCGCCAAGCGATATGCCGAAAGTTCCTGTGTGGCAAAAAGGTGGTGGATGTATTGGCGAGAATAATTGGCACATGTCATACAAGTACATCCCGGGTCAATTGGCTTTTCATCTTCACGAAATTGCGCATTGGTAATATTCAATCGAAATTTATTTGCTATATTACCGCCGTTTGTCGGAGAAATAAACAATGTGCCGTTTCGCGCCATGCGGGTAGGGGACACACAATCAAACATATCAATTCCGCGCTCAACTACTTCAAAAAGATCTGTCGGAGAAAAACCAAGCCCCATCGCATAATGAGGTTTATTTTCTGGTATAAGCGGGTATACCCAGTCCAAAATATTTTTTGTGGCTTCCATATTGTACCCGATTGATTCTCCGCCAATCGCAATACCATCAAAATCCATCGCTGAAATTATTTTTGCCGATTCTTCACGGAGTTCTTTGTGGTTCGCCCCCTGCACAATGCCAAACAAAAATTGTCGATACGTGTTCGGGTGCTCAGGTGTTCGGGCGCTCAGGTGATAATTGAGACACCTCTCTGCCCAGCGGTGTGTCCTCTCCATGGCTTTTTTTGTGTATTCGATATCAGCGTTGTCCGGTGTGCATTCATCAAATGCCATAATAATATCAGCGCCGATTTTGTGCTGAATTTCAATCGCTGTTTCTGGTGTAAAGCGGTGTTTGCTCCCATCAATATGTGAACTGAATGTCGCGCCATCTTCGTCAATATCAACTAATTTGGATTGTTCGCTATTTTTTAGCTGCTTGTCCTCCGTAGCTTTAGCGAAGGAGGATTCTTTAGCTTTTTGTTCCTTTTGCAAACCGAGTGAAAAAACTTGGAACCCACCACTGTCAGTGAGGATCGGGTGGTTCCAATTCATAAATTTATGAAGTCCACCAGCACGTGCAATCAATTCTTCGCCTGGGCGCAAGTGCAAGTGGTAGGTATTTCCCAAAATAATTTGTGCTTCAAGTGCCTCTAGATCAGCCGAATCCAAACTTTTTACTGTCGCTTGGGTACCAACTGGCATGAAAATTGGCGTTGCAATATCGCCATGATCAGTGTGAATAACTCCGGTACGGGCGCGGCTTTTAGTATCTTGATGCGTTATTTCAAAGAAGGACATAGTGATAACTTGGTGTATACTGGATCGTGGCTCGGAGATAAGAGATAGGCGATAGATTGCGATACAGTTTGCTTAGGATATCATAGTTTGATAAAGATTTCAACATGGTATACTGTAAGAAATTATGCGCCAGTCACACATAATATTTAATTTATTTGCCACTGTCATTGTCTCGGCTTCATGGTTTGGGATTGTTTCGGTATGGAAAATGACCCATGAAGTACCGGCTGTGGATCCGGTAGTTGCTCGCATACCTGAGATACCGCGCGTTACACCTACGGTTGTAATTACAAAAACAGTTGTGCCTCCAACCACTTTGCCCACTGTTATCGGTACAACCGAGGCGACAACATCGACAAATTTCCCTGTAGAAATGAATTTGTCAGTGCCATTTACTTCGCAGGCTCCAGAAAAAAATTGGGATGAGCCGTGGCAAAATGCATGCGAAGAAGCGGCCGTTCTCATGGTTGATGCGTATGCCAAAGGATACAATGTTAGTCCCTTGTTTGCGAAAGATGAGATATTGAAAATGGTGGCCTGGGAAGAGGAAAATAATTTTGGCACGAGTATTGATTATGAAAAAGTAAAGCAATTATTTTTGTTTTATAGTGGTAAAAATTTTAGTATCAAGGTTATTGAAGATCCAAATATCGAGCAAATAAAAAATTTTATATCTGAAAAAAAACCAGTACTGGTATTGGCTGATGGTAAGGTTTTGCCCAATCCGCATTTTCAGAGTGGCGGGCCGGTTTATCACGCACTGGTAATTCGCGGATTTACAAAAGATTCTTTTATTACCAATGATCCAGGCACTCAATTTGGCGAGAATTTTGTGTATAAATATGATGATCTTATGAATGCAATTAGAGATTGGAATGGCGGTAATGTAAAGAATGGAAAGAAGGTTGTGTTGGTGGTAGAATAGCGATATTTCCTGGGGATTTTAATTGTGTAATTAGGTT
>CAZVNO010000134.1:0-2374 GCA_964628715.1 uncultured Gammaproteobacteria bacterium
TGGAGCGGCAGCGGCAGCTGGAGCGGCCATCATCATGGCTGGAGCAGCAGCTGAAACACCAAACTTATCTTCAAGGACCTTCACGAGTTCAGAAAGATCCAAAACTGACATTTTTTCAACTTCTTCCACGAGCTTCTTGAACTTCTCTGGAACTTCTACTACTTTTTGTTCGTCTGACATACGAATTTTCTTTCAGAAGAAAATTCGCTTCGAAATTTATCAAAAAATTTCGAAGGAATTTCCTATTAAATTAAAATGTAAATTAGCTACCAACTTATATTAAGCTGGTTTCTTGTCTTTGATAGCACCAAGCACGGTAACAAGTCCGCGCAAGTTCCCTGCCAATACATTGACAAACCCAGACACCGGAGCGTTGAGCGTGCCAACCAATTGACCAAGGAGCTGCTGCTTGCTTGGAAGTGCCGATAGCTGTTTGACCTTTGCACTATCGATGAAGGCGCCTTCGAGGACACCACCAAAGATCTTGACGGCATCACGGGTCTTGGCAAAATTGGCAATGACTTGTGCCGGAGCGACTTCGTCATTCATGCCAAATAATGCTGAGACACCACCTTCAAAATTCTTGGTATCGACATTAAACCCTGCATCTTTCAGGGCTTTACGCAAAATTGTTTTTTTACTAACCACAAAACCGACATTGGCGTCACGGCAAGCCTGGCGAAGCTCATCAGTATCTTTGATCTTCAATAGTTGAATATCAGCAAATACCATGCCCTTTGCGCCCTGGATGCGAGCTGCCAAATCAGTTAATGCGACTTCTTTTTGTTGTTTTGTTTTTGCCATAAAAAAAAGTGGCCTTTAGCCACAGACAAGTAAACATTCGACCTTTTTCCTAGGAAACCTAAGGAGAGAAATGTTTTACCTCGGTAGCATGTTTAATCCGCCTTGGGTGGAAGCTACTGTCTGCGGTAGTTATGAGAATAGTGTAGCAAATGATTAAGATATTGTCAAGACATAAAAAATGTATATTTTAAGCCCAAAAAATTAGTTTTTCACAAATAGACTCCCCGGATAATTAGATTGCGCCAAAATCATCGACAATTCCATACTTTGCCGCTGCTTCCCGAAGAGACAGCCGCTCTCGAATCGCAAATCGAACAATTTCACTTACCTTTTCATAACCATACTTTGGCACAAGGAGCGTGGCATAAGCCATTGAACTTTCCAGCAATTCTTTACATCTTTCTTCATTAGCTTTCATCGGACGAAGACATTTTTCTTCAAAAATTTCGATAGCGGCCGATGTCATTTTCAACATGCTTATAAGACTATCAGCTAGGATCGGAAACATAATAGCCAATTCCAAATGCGCATTGTGCGCAGCCTCATGGATAGTCAAATTTTTTCCCTGAACATAAAAATAAACTTGATTGATACTTTCAGGAATTACCGGATTAATCTTGCCAGGCATAATTGATGAGCCGTTTTGAAGAGGTTCCAAAAAAATTTCACCGATCCCACCTTTTGGTCCACTCGCCATAAATCTGATATCTGTGGAAATTTTTGACAAATCAAGACATAGTAAATTTATTGCTGCCGAAAGATGACAAAAATCACTCTGCGAACCAGTTTGTGCCATCATGCTCCGAGCTGATTTAAACTCTCTGCCAGTAATTCGTGACAATTCTTCATAAACAAAAGCAATATATTCTTTTGTAGCATTGACGCTGTTACCGATTGCGGTGCCGCCAAGATTAAGCACATTCATATACTCAAGTGCTTGCGTTATTCTTTTTTTGTCTACTGAGATAATACTTGCGTACGCGCGAAACTCTTCGCCGAGTGTTGTCGGGACAGCGTCTTGAATATGTGTTCTACCAAGTTTGACTACATGTTCAAATTCATGAGCTTTTGACTCAAGACTAGTAACAAGTCCAGACAATTTTTCCAAAAGAATACCCCCCAAATCCAAGCAGGTGATTTTCAACGCTGATGGATTCACGTCATTGGTTGATTGGGACATGTTGACATGGTCGTTTGGATGAATATTAATACCACTAGCCATTGCCGAAACATAATTCGCGATTACTTCATTCACATTCATGTTTATTGAAGTACCGGCGCCGCCCTGGATCGCTTTGGTTGGAAACTCCCCCTCCATTTCCTGATTAATAATTTTGTCACAGGCATCACCTATCTTTTTTGCCAGCGCAGCATCCAACAAACCGGCTCGAGCATTTGCCGAGGCCGCCGCTTTTTTTATTTTTGCAATTGCGTAAATTAATTCCATTTGGACACTGCCACAAGGAAACGTAAAATTATTTAGGGACCGAAGCGTCTGGTCGCCAATATATTTTGGCTGCATACGCGTGAAGTTAGTGGATTACTGTCAGTGTTATAGTACTACCTTTTC
>CAZVNO010000135.1:0-2354 GCA_964628715.1 uncultured Gammaproteobacteria bacterium
TTACGGGGATTGCGCTAGGATATAGCCTACAAATCTGTGGTCAGATTGGCTCGGTGGCAGCAAGCTATGCGATTGAGACTTATGGGACACAGACGCATCGGTTTACGAAAGAAGAGTTTCAGGAAAGATATCAGTCTGTGTATAACGATAAAGTTCAATTCTAATTAGGTAACTAAATTCCAAGATACAATTTTCAAGATACAAATAATGACTGTTTTGTTTCTTGGGAATTGTATCTTGTATATCTTGTATCTTATGAAAAATGATTTTAGAGTAAAAGACATTACGCTCGCGGCATGGGGGAGAAAAGAGATTGTTTTGGCAGAAAAAGAAATGCCAGGACTTATGGCCCTCCGCAAAAAATATGGCGGCAAAAAACCGCTTAAAGGCGCTCGGATTGCTGGCTGTCTCCATATGACTATCCAGACTGCTGTCTTAATCGAAACACTCACCGAACTTGGCGCGGATGTGCGCTGGAGTAGTTGTAATATCTTTTCTACTCAGGATCATGCGGCGGCTGCTATCGCCAAAGCTGGTGTACCTGTGTTTGCCTGGAAAGGGGAAACAGAGGATGAGTATTGGTGGTGTGTGGAAGAGAGTCTAAAATTTGCTGGTGGCAAAGGGCCAAATATGCTACTTGATGATGGTGGTGATTTGACTGTCCTGGTTCATGAAAAATATCCAAAAATGCTCGAGGAGATCAAAGGTGTTTCCGAGGAAACGACAACCGGAGTTCACCGATTGTATCAAATGATGGAGGCTGGGAAACTCGGTACTGCTGCCATCAATGTAAATGATTCAGTCACAAAATCAAAATTTGATAACAAATATGGTTGTCGTGAAAGTTTGGCCGACGGACTCAAACGTGCAACCGATATAATGATTGCGGGAAAAGTGGTGGTTGTCGCCGGATACGGTGACGTGGGCAAGGGCTGTGCTCAGAGTATGCGTGGTTTTGGTGCTCGTGTTATTGTTACCGAGATCGACCCAATCAATGCCCTACAGGCCGCTATGGAAGGTTTTGAAGTTTTGACAATGGAAACAGCTGCCCCACTTGGTGATATTTTTGTTACAGCCACCGGCTGCTGCGATGTGATTACCGGCAAGCACATGCAAAAGATGAAAGACGCTGCAATTGTCTGTAACATTGGACATTTTGACAGTGAGATTGATGTGGCTTGGCTCTCGTCGCAAAAGGGGATTAAGGAAGAGAATATAAAGCCTCAGGTTGATAAGTTTATTTGGCCAAACGGAAAGTGTTTGATTTTGTTATCGCGCGGACGTTTGGTAAACCTTGGTAATGCCAATGGTCATCCAAGTTTTGTCATGAGTACATCTTTTACCAATCAAGTCTTGGCACAGTTGACACTCTGGACTGAAAATAAAAAATACGCCCGTGGACAAGTTTATACTCTTTCCAAAGAATTGGATGAAGAGGTAGCTCGTTTGCATTTACCAAAACTTGGTGTAAAATTGACAAAATTGTCTCCAAAACAGGCTAAGTATTTGGGTGTGTCGGCAAATGGCCCTTTCAAACCAAATCATTATCGCTACTAAGTAAAATTATTAAAAAAGAACCCCCTAGCTATCGGGGTTCTTTTTTTATGTTGACAGTTTTTCATTATTCCTGTTTAGTTATGTGCTAGGAGGATTGGAAAATGCGTACCAAGGAAGAACTCAAGATGATCGTCAACTTCGCACTCCAGATCTACGGCCTGAAGGACGTGAAGCGTACGGGCTGGAACTTCAACCCGTCTGTAGGGGGTGGAACGGTTTTTATCCACGATGAAGTCACTATCCATAACAAAGAAGAACGCACAGGTGCGACTGCTATCCGGTCTGTCTGCTACCCGGAATCAGTGGCCGCACATTCCTGGAGCGCGACATTTTTGGGGTGGCTCCTTGCAACAGGCAGGGAAGATCTGTGTCTGGACAAGCTCATCAAACTTCTTCTCATGCATGATGACCCAGAAGTGAAGACAGGCGACCTGGTCTTGGCGTACCTCTCGGGTGAAGAGCTACAAGAGGCGCGTCGAAAAAAACGCGAGGGTGAGGAGGCAGCGATAGCAGAACTTGCTGCGTTTCTCC
Organism: uncultured Gammaproteobacteria bacterium; assembly: GCA_964628715.1. Taxonomy (GTDB): domain Bacteria; phylum Patescibacteriota; class Patescibacteriia; order Magasanikbacterales; family UBA922; genus JAHFIC01. Next base: position 2,089 of record CAZVNO010000135.1, read on the forward strand.
CTCATGATTTGGGGATGAAGTACCTCATGATCCAGGCTGACTGCATGGCGAAGACCTCGCGAGAGGCTATGTTCGCGAAGCAGATAGATGGACTGGACGTTCTCATCCAGGCCATCATCTACGCCAAGCGCGGGGAGCGGGTGCGTCCGCGCGAGTTTCTGAAAAGCGTACGTCCGACGATCAAGGATCACGAACTCAAGATTGTCTTCGAAATCCTCGAAGGTATGGTCGAGGAGCTCGAGAGGAGGGAAGGGGGTTAAGAATTG
>CAZVNO010000136.1:0-2336 GCA_964628715.1 uncultured Gammaproteobacteria bacterium
CTATCATGACCGGCGGGGCTCCGGCGATTCTTGGTTATATTATTGCCGCTATTATTATCCCAGAAGAAGGGGAGATTGATTAATAATAAAACACCGCGGTAGCTCGCGGCGTTTTTATTGTCATTAAAATGAAAATAGGCTAGAATAAGAGCAGTGATTTTCTATATGTCCAAGCCAGTAATTCTTTCCGGAATCCAACCAACAGGCAACTTCCATATTGGTAATTATTTGGGAGCGGTTAAAAATTGGGTTGATTTGCAGAACTCTGGTAAGTACCAGATGTATATTTTTATTCCCGATTTTCATTCTCTCACTGGAAATCTTTCCTCAAATGATCGTCGTGAAAGAATGGTAATCGCCGCCGCGGAATTAATCGCCTGTGGGATTGATCCAGACAAGACTACGCTTTTTGTTCAGTCACATGTGCCGGAGCACACAGAGCTTGCCTGGATATTCAATTGTGTCACGCCGGTAACAGAACTGTATCGCATGACGCAATTCAAAGACAAATCAGAGCGACAGGAGAAAAATATCAATACCGGCCTTTTGACTTATCCGATTTTGCAGGCAGCCGATATATTGCTTTATCACGCCACAGCTATCCCGGTTGGTCTTGATCAGGTTCAGCATGTAGAACTGACGCGCGATATCGCGCGCTGGTTCAACGCTAGGTTTGGTGATTATTTCCCAGAACCAAAACATCTGCTTACCGAAGTGCCAAAAGTAATGAGTCTGCTTGAACCAGCCAAGAAGATGAGTAAGTCGTTGGGCGCCGGTCATGTCATTGAACTTGCTGATGAACCAGAAGTTATTTTGAAAAAATTAAAAAAAGCAGTTACGGCTACTGAAGGTGGAGACAGAGCTCCGGGGGTGGAAAATTTATTATTGCTTTTGAAACAATTTGGTAGTAGCGCAGTGTATGAACAATTTGTTAGTCTGGAAAAAGATGGCTCTATCCGTTATGGAGATCTGAAAGAAGCCCTAGCCGAAGCAATCGGCGGATATTTTACAGATTTTAGAGATAAACGGACACAGCTTTTGGCTAATCCAAAACAGGTTGAGGACATTCTTTTACAAGGCAAAATTGCCGCCTCAAGAGTGGCTGCGGTCACTATGGAGGACGTTCGTCGTCTGGTGGGTATAAGGTAGAGAGTTGCAATTTTTGGCTAATTTTGGTATACTTTGGCAGTATAATTTTCTGTTTGTTTTAATTTTGTATGCCTTCTCGTAGACAAAAAGAGCAGAAATCACTGGTATTGGCAAAGATGGAAAAAGGGGCGACTAATTTGACACAGTGGGTTGGGTCAACAACCTCTCTCGTGGTGCATACCATTTTATTTATTTCAATTTTTGGCCTGTATTATTTTGGCTTCACGGTCAATGAGATTCTTCTTATTCTTACGACCGCCGTATCATTGGAAGCAATTTATCTTTCACTTTTTATTCAAATGACCGTCAATCGACAAGCAGAGAGTCTTGAGGATGTCGAAGAAGATATTGATGAAATCCAGGACGATATTGAGGAAATTTCTGAAGATATCGAACAAATCCAGGAGACAGAAGAGGCAGACAAGCACGATGAAAGTTTGGATCAAATTGAAGGTGATTTAAAAAAATTACTTCGAGATATAGAAGCACTTCGTCGCATGAAAGAGGATCAGTGAGAATAGGTTATTGTTTTTCTGTGATCGGGTCAGATTCTTCTTCAGGTTTAATTTTTCTATAGGCTTCCTCGTCACCATAGGCGAGGAAATTTTTTTCATGATTCGGTTCATGGAAACCCATGTGTGCTTGGTGTCTAATTCCACACCAGTATTTTTCGGTTTGGGCTGCGATTTCGACAGCGTAGGCTAGAAAGCCGTTGACATACCCGCAATACTCGCAATTTATTTTTTCATACCAAGTTAGGTAAGAAAGTTTTGCCCGGTCAAAGACAATATAGTCTGATCGTTTTATGAGGGGTAGGCCGTAGGCTGGGAAGCAAATATGGTGGTAGATCTCAACGAAAAGATCAAGTAATAAGACTGGTAAAAATACCGCGTAGATAAAAGGTGATGTAATTAGGAACAGCGGTGTTCTGTGCGGGTATTTTTTATAATCCATATTTATTAAAATAATGGTTGTGGCTAGTATAGTGGCTATCAGTAGCTTTGTCCAGGTAAGCTGGCCAAAAAATTTGGCTCATGCTATAGTTCTACTTGTTAAACTTATTATTTATTATTTAAAATAATATGGGAGACAACATGATGGAAAATGGGAATATGAAGGGCGAAGGTAGTCAGAGTGGCTGTGGTAAAAACAGTTGCGTATCGTGCTCAAAAGGTGGTTCATGTTCA
>CAZVNO010000137.1:0-2318 GCA_964628715.1 uncultured Gammaproteobacteria bacterium
CTGACTAACTTGCCCGCTTTGTAAAAGTAATTGCCTGAGAGCTTTTGGATCTTTGGCCACAGCCTCAAGCTGAGCTGCGGTGAGACCACCGCTTGCCGAAGAATTTACAGAGTTCTGATTTGCAACGCTTTGTAATATATCCATTGGCAATGGCGAATCTGGAATAAGCGACTCAGCCAATACCGTTGAAGATGTCTGTGCTATATTATCAGCCGATGAATCGGTATCGCAGACTTGCCCCTCTACGCAAAGCGGGTCAGAACCGCGATCAATCTCAACCTTATCACCCACCCCATCCGAATCAGTATCTGGCAGATATGGGCTGGTTTTGTAAAAATAAAGTTCATCGTAATCAGAAATCCCGTCATGGTCAGTATCTATCTGCTGTAATTTTGTTTTTTCATCTGTATAGGCAACCGCTTTTTTATTTTCTTCGGTTGGTTTTATCACAAATGGCCCGTACAATGTATTGTGAAGCTGCAACCATCCGAGTGCAATAGTCAAAACACCAAAAATGAGCAGAAATCCTGCCCCCATCTTTTGCTCGCGGGTAAGTCCGGTTCTCCACGAACCTTCAATCATACAACATGTAATTTGCCGTAAACTACCACTGTACCCAGTATAACAAAATCTGGGCTTTGAAACAATAATTTTTTGAGTGGATAACTAAGTTACAATATTTGAATGTAAGTCTCTGACAATATATCTCCACTCCTCTACCGACAATTCTTCTGCTCTAACTTTTTCATTACCGCAAACTTCTTTTAATCCGGACTTAACTTTTTCTGCCGGAATCTGCAGACCACCAGAAAGATTGTGCCACAATTGCTTCCGTTTTTGAGAAAATCCTGCCCGCACCACGCGAAAAAACTGTTCATCGTGTTCTCGAGTGCCAAGGTGCTCAGGTGCTTGGGTGCTCGAGTGCTCAGGTGCTTGGGTGCTTGGGTGCTCGGGTGTAATCATAATAACCGCCGAATCAACCTTTGGTGCTGGCCAAAAGGCACCGGCCGGAACTTTTGCTACTATCTTTGCTTTCCCATAGTACTGGACAGCGACTGATAACATGCTCATATCAGGCGGCTTCGCGCATATACGTTCGGCGACTTCTTTTTGAACCATAAAAATAATCTTCTCCGGAGCTGGCACAGTTTCAAGAAGCATGCGAATTGCATCTGAAGTAATTTGATACGGGAGATTGGCTAGAACCTTGTAAGGTGTTACCGGAGATAAGTTATAAGAAATAAATTCATTAAGCGCGTTCCCCCATATTATATCGATATTGGGGTATTCTTTTTGCTTTTCTCCCCAATATGGTTTGAGCCGCTGTTCAATCTCAAAGGCAATCACTTTTTTTACAAGCGGAGCTAGGGCGAGTGTAAGTACACCAAATCCAGGACCAATTTCAATGATCGTATCATCTTTTGTCAATTCTCCGGCCTCAATCATTTTTTTAATCGGCACATCAGAAATCAAATAATGCTGACCGTATGATTTGCTCGGCTTCAGATTAAACTCTGCGCAGAGTTCCTTTAATTTTGAGGGGGTAATGATATTGGACATATAGGCAGAGAGATATGAGATAATGGAGATATAAAGAGATATTTTATTGGTTGTTTATACGTTGATTACTTATGCTAGTAATGTATGAATTTAATTTCATTTTCAATTTTTCGTATTTACTGAAATCACCTCAAACTTCTTTCTCCATCATATAAAAATTTACTAATTTTTGTCGCTCACTTTTTACTCTGCGGTGCGACTTGAGCGCAAAAATTAGTAAATTTTTATAGTTTGAATACGATGAAAAGGGAAATATACCTACAAATAAGTTCATTTATATAAAACCGTCTCTCAATGTCTCTTATCACATTATCTCTCAATCGCTATCTCCTATCTCAACAATATCTCCCGTCTCCAACTTCAACCCATCACTGGTATAACGATTACTCGCATTCCACAACATCCAACCACCGATCGTATATTTTTCAACCATATCAATTTGTGCCCGAATTTTCGTAGCATCATAGACAGCGCCCATATTGAAAGCCTGAATCCAAGGTCGCAATTTGGCACGTTTGTCGACAAAAGTTGGCGCTCCCATCTTCAATCCATTCTCCAGAACTTCACCCGGATGGTCGGCCGGATTTGCAAAACCCAAATGGCCTGACGGATAATGCGACGGGTACATCATTGGCGCCACAGCATCAACGTTATCGACCGCATCTACCAAACGTTGACCGATATTCATATCGTCTTTACCAACTTTTTCCATGACAAAGCCAAATAAATCAACTGATATCTTTGCCGGTTGATTGGCA
>CAZVNO010000138.1:0-2315 GCA_964628715.1 uncultured Gammaproteobacteria bacterium
ATATTGCCTTAAATAAAAGAAATAATTGTGAAGCAATCTGTACACCAGCTGAAAGCATGACTGAGGCTATCCGAGAAAATGCGATGATAATTCTCGACCCGCCAAGAGCTGGACTCCACCAAAATGTAATAAAAAAACTACTCCAAAAAAAGCCACCGCGTATTATTTACCTATCCTGCGGAATTGACACCCAAGCAAGAGATCTTAAAATGCTTTCCGAAAGTTATAAGGTAGCGTTTCTCAAATTATACAACTTCTTCCCACGCACACCTCATATCGAAGGCTTAGCGATTCTTGACAGGCTATGATATAATTGGAATTGATAATGCTTATCATTACCATATGTCTAGATATACCCCCGGTCATATTAATATAAATCGGCTCAGATCGGTTTTCTTTTTTGGCCTAGTCGGCTTCTTCTCACTTGCGCTTCTGTATATCGTCAAACCAATTTTCTATCCAATTTTTTGGGCAGCGATCGTTGGTATTGTTTTCTATCCGATTTTTATCGGTTTTCGTAATTTTACAAAACTACCAAGAATAAGCTCAATTTTAACTATACTAGTTGCGGTAGTAACTATCATACTACCATTTATAATACTCAGCTTATTGCTCTGGCAGCAATCAATTATTCTTTACAGCTCATTTTCCAATGCGGAGCCTCTCATCAGTCCAGCAAAAATTGCTTGGCTAGAAAACTCACCTTTTGCACCATATGTTGAAACAATAAAAAATCAATGGACTAGCCTGGCAACAAATGGGAGTAAAGTCATTGCTACATTTTTTATAAATAATTTTGAGAGTATTACCCAAAACTCAATTCGATTTATATTTCTAGCCTTTATTTCTCTTTACACTCTTTATTATTTCTTTTGCGATGGTGAAAAAATACTGAATCGACTTCGCCATTTATCACCACTTGAAGATTCACACGATACAATTTTATACAAACGTTTTACATCTACAGTAAGAGCAACGCTCAAAGGCACTTTCATTGTAGGCGGTATCCAAGGCTTCTTGGGCACAATCCTTTTTTGGATTACTGGAGTGAACGGGGCTCTAATCTGGGGTCTTTTTATCTTTGTACTTTCAATTGTACCCGGTCTTGGTTCATTTATTATCTGGCTACCAGCCGGTATAATTATGCTTCTTCTCGGAAATACATGGCAAGGCATCACCATTTTACTCGGCGGCTTACTTATTATTAGTACTATTGATAATCTTTTACGCCCGCCGCTTGTTGGCAAAGATATCCAAATGCACCCTCTCCTAGTATTTTTCTCCACTCTTGGCGGTATTTATCTTTTTGGAGTGCCTGGTTTCATTATTGGCCCAATTATTGCCGCCCTTTACCTTTCGACTATTACAATTTACGACGAATACTACCTTCACACCGTCAAACATAGCGAAGAGTAAACAAAAAACAATTCTATGTTGTTCTTTCAATACACGATTTTGAGCGTTGCTGGTGTAGCCAAACGTTTCGGTATTGATTTTACACAAGGAATTAATGACAAACAGGTTGCAACCCAAAGAAAAAATACGGAGCAAATACTCTCTTAAAGACAAAAAACAACCTCTTAAAGATACTTCTTAGCCAATTTCATTCACCTTTTTATACCTCCTTGGGGCTGCGGCTTTATTTTCTTTAATTACAAAAGAATTTATTGATGTCGGTACAACTTCTCTTGGTAAACTTGTTAACTGATTTCCCCATGATTGCCGTGACCACAGATACTGTTGATAAAAATCAAGTTGCGCAACCGCAGACTTACAACATTCAACGAATTGCTCTTTTTACGACAACACTGGGTATTATCAGTACTGTATTTGTTTTTTTCTCTTTGGTTTATTCTCCCAAAAATCTCCGGAAATTTTACACACAAATTGGTTTATTGGCAGCGTACTCACTGATTTATTACTCATCTTCATTCTTCGCACTCGCGGGCCAATCTGGCACGCTCGCTTCCCGTCTACAACAATGTTTGGTTTAGTCATCATGGCCGCAACTGCCACAATTCTACTACCTATGACCACATTTGGACAAAATGTATTTGAATTTGTTTCACCTACCCTCCAACATCTAGGAATAATCGCTAGTATCCTAGTCCTCTATGTTGTTGCCAATGAATTGATAAAAGCAATCTATTATAGATTTACAAACAAAGAAGAGAGAGTCTAAAAAAAATAAAACATCCTGGTTTATACAGAATATTTTAATTAAAATGTGTCGAGGGAGGGAGTCGAACCCTCATGCCCTTACGGGCGCGACATTTTAAGTGTCGAGCGTCTACCATTCCGCCACCCCGACTTAT
>CAZVNO010000139.1:0-1990 GCA_964628715.1 uncultured Gammaproteobacteria bacterium
TTCATATAGTTTTAGCCATGATGACTTCTCATTATTTAGATATTTCAGAAAGGATATTTATACCTATTTTATAAAAATTTTTTGTTTCTGTCCTGTGGCTGGCGGGGTGGGGGGCGTTGACCCGCCCCACACCTCTTGACAGTCATTGTCGGCTATGGATATGATACTCCCACAACAAAGGCCTTACTAGATGGGCCGCTAGGTGAACGACTAGGTGAATCCGGGTTCATCTAGCAGACCCACGAAATATATCTTACCTTAGCCAAATCTCATTTCAAAAAACCACTGACTATTATCTCACAGGAGAATCTACTGAACGACAAAATTATATATACTATACACTAACATATATATTAAAACTTACAATAATACTACTTACATTATTACTTATCTAAAATACAATACTAAACTAAATACTAACTAACTACTAACCCAAACCAATACCAAAAAACGAAGAAATGACGGGAAAAGGGAGGTGATGGGAGGAGAGGTTTCGCCCCGACAGATGTCGGGGCGAAACGGAGGCCTAGGTAACGAGAGCTCAAGAGAGGAATATATTCAACACATATATGACAAACAAGCTCGGATACAACCTGTGGTTGCAAATGATTTATAAAATTCCGACCTGGGAATTGACCATCGGGATAATATTTTTGGCTTGCCTTGTTCTTGTTTTGATCATCTACGGAATTGTGCGCATCTATAAGGTGCGCATTTTTCATTCATTTGAAAAATTGAAGCTGAAGGAGAAAGATTTAGATCGCTCGGTCAAAAATACGCAGTATGTGGAAATCACCATCCCGAAAAATTCTCAAGTGACTGCGTTTCAAGTGCAGCAAAAAATCCTTAAAGCATTTCACTCAACGTACACTGACACCATTGAAGGTGCTCATACTTTCAAACCAACCTGGTACTTTTTTCAAAAAATGTTTCGTCTGTGGAAGGTATACCGCGCCCGCCAGATATTTTTTACCATGCAAATTTGGGCGCAGTATCCGTTCATCTCCTTCCGCCTCAACATCCCAACCGACCACTTTGATCGCCTTGAAAAGGCCATTTTCAATGCCTATTCTAATGCCGAGATTACCCACATAGACAAAGATAAAGTGCTCGCGGAAATTACGCCTTTTCATAAAAGTTATTTAAGCTACGGACAATCTTCGATTGAGGGTAATTTTTATCATCGCGTCAGAACACTTAAAGATGTTACCAGTGATCCTATGGATTCCATTGTTTCTACTATGGAGGGCTTAGGCAAAGGGGAGTTTATGGCCTACAACATCACGCTGTCTCCTGCCTCGCATTATTTCAATCAAGTAATTCACTACTTGATTGAAGAGCAAGAACGCGCACAACAAGAAATGCCGGATGAAGAGCAGTTCAAACACAAAAAGAAAGTACATATATCCGAACTTGTCATGTCGCTTACTACAGCGATGATTGAAAAAATGAAAGCGCCACTTTTTCAGATTATCATATCGTATTGGACGATTTGTCCCACACCTGAAGAGGCTGAAGCCAAATTGGAAAATATCCAAGCCGTACTCACCGAACTCAACCAAAAAAACATGAATATGCTCAAACATAAACGGCTCTTTACCACGCAAGTTGAAGAGCTGGTTGCTAAGGGTAGTTTGCAGTCAATTATAAATATGAGGCCAGTACTCAAGCAAGCAAAGTGCAAGTACTGGCCTTTTTTGTTATACGAAAACTACGGCCAAGTAGTCTCAGATGGCGAGTTGTACTCATTCTGGCATTTGCCGAACCTCACGAGTGAAACCGTGTCTTCAGTTAAAGTAACTAAATTCAAAAAATTACCCGCGAGCCAGGCCATGCGTGAGTTTTCCGGTAACTTTTCCGTTAATCTCGGTCACGCCAACTTTCGTATGCAAGAGGATACGCCAATTGGTGTGCCAACGTGGGATGATATGAAAAAGCACATATATATTTTGGGCGGCACAGGAAGCGGAAAATCCGAAACACTCAAGCG
>CAZVNO010000139.1:2000-2292 GCA_964628715.1 uncultured Gammaproteobacteria bacterium
TACATAACATTTTGCAAAAAGAAGGTGAAGAGCATACCGCGTGTTTAATCGTTGATCCAAAAAATGACTTCGCCACCGATCTGCTTACCATGATCCCCGAACACCGGATAGATGATGTTATATATTTTAACCCGCCAAAACAAAAGGATAAGCCTTTGAGCTTTCCCTTTTTTTCACAATTCTCGGGCGAAAAAACCAACGACGAACGGATTGAGTTTTTAATATCAATTATGAAGCGGTTTGTTCAGATTGATTCGGCCTACTCGTGGGGCCCGGAACTGGAGAATATTTT
>CAZVNO010000140.1:0-2274 GCA_964628715.1 uncultured Gammaproteobacteria bacterium
CTTTTTACAAAACCAGCTTCGACCAAAACACTCAAAATATCAGACGCGCTTGGTGCAAGCTCTGGAATATCGACCGGCCGATCTTTGCTCTGGATTACCGTAGCAAAATTTTCTTGGCCTCGCTTGGCCGCCGCCTCACCCAAAAAAGTTTTTGTCACTTCATAGGCCAATCGCAGTTTGAAATCGCGCGGATTGGCACCGGATTTCATCGCGCCAGACATAACACGAACCTCATCCATTGGTACGCGCGTACAGAGCTCAAAACCATTTAAAATCATCTCATCTGTCCAACGCATAACTTTGCCAAACACATCTTCTGGGCTATCGCTAAAGGCGATCATGTTCCCCTCGGTTTTACTCATTTTTTTACCATTCGCATCAGTGAGGAGCCGAATAGCAAGCACAAATTTTTCTTTTTTCTTGAGCTCTTTCATTAAATCTCGACCAGCCAGCATGTTGAATATCTGATCATTGCCACCAACCTCACCATCAACACCCATAGCCACGCTGTCATAACCTTGCATGAGCGGATAAAAAAATTCATGCAGAAAAACAGGTGATGGGTTTGTCAAAGTAAAAGTAGGACGGCCCATAACAACACTTTTTTCTGCAGCCTCTTGAGAGTTATGGTCAGTTTTACAATTTGGACATATATATTGATTATTTAAATCTTTACCACTATCTTTACTACGAACACCCTGACCAGGTAAAATTGTTGCTTGAATTTCCCAATCAAAATTACATATATTACACCTCATTTTGAAAGACATTCTTCTCTCAAACATATCGCGTTCAAGCATTTGCTGTACAGTAAAATGGCTCGACAATTCTACCACTTCTGCAAAACTCAATTTGCTCAGCCATTTACTATTGAATCTAACCTCCGCTTTATTACGACCAGAAAAATCCAGAATCGTAGACGCCTGCCTTTTGTAAAGTTTATAATTTTCTTTCACTTGCTGAGGTGTAAGTCGAGTGCGTGCAGCGCTCTTATCTGTTGGGTCGCCTATCATGGCTGTAAAATCACCCACGAGCATAATAATTTTATGACCCAACTCTTGAAATTGGCGGAGTTTGAGCATACTAATTCCATGCCCAATATGCAGTGTCGGGGCTGTGGGATCATAGCCGGTATAGAGAGTGAGTTGCTTACCGGACATGAGAAGCGACTTCAAAAAATCACGTTTCTTCAATTTTATTTGGGTCAGTAGAGATGGACATACAAACTATTTAAGAACATTGATTTGTTGCTGCAACTTCTCCAACTTCTCTTTTGCTTCTGCCAATTTCTTTCTCTCGCCCTCAACAACCACTGCCGGCGCCCCCTTCACAAAACCATCATTACTTAACTTTTTCTCAAGTGACATCACATAAGGTGCGACCGTATCAATTTCTTTTTGGAGGCGAGTTTTTTCGGCAGCGACATCGACTGTGCCAGCAAGATCAACAAACACTTCAATCCCTTTTTCGACAAACCCGACAGCCCCGGCCGGTTTTTCAGCACGCTTGCCAATAACGAATGATTCCAATCGAGCCAGCTCCATAATATTTTCGGCTTCATGGCGAATGAGAGTTTCATATTTGCCAGCGCGAACCACAACGCGAATTTTTTTGACTGGTTCAATTTTGTATTCAGTCCGTACTGCTCGGAGACGAGTAATTAAATCTTGAACTAAACTAAAATCACTAATTATCTTTTTTACAGACCCAGAAGATAATGCTTTTGGCCATGGTGTTACTATGAGCATCTGTTTCTTCCCATACATTTCTGTCCAAATCGCCTCGGTCACATATGGCATGAATGGGTGCCACAGTTTCAAAATCGTGTTCAAAATATAATTTAATATTTTTTCTTTACCACCTTCAATCTTGGCGATTTCCAAATACCAATCAGCTAGGTCTCCCCACGTGAAATCACGCAAAAGTTCTCCGGCCATCGAAAAATTATATTCTTCAAGATGTTTTGTTACTTCTTTCGTAACGATACTCAGTCGAGCGAGGATCCACTTATCAGCTAACGTTTTGGTTTTTGGAATTTGTATCTTGGAATTTGGTTTTTTGATGTTCAAGAGCATAAACCGTGAAATATTCCACAGTTTATTTGTAAAATTCCGGAAACCGGCCACTTTTGCTTCTGATAACTTTGTATCATTGCCCGGAGTTGAGCCAATCATAAGTGACAATCGGGTGGCATCAGTAACAAATTTAGCAATCATATCGAGCGGGTCAATGATATTTACGAGTTACATTCTCATCTTTCGTCCCGGTTCATAT
>CAZVNO010000141.1:0-332 GCA_964628715.1 uncultured Gammaproteobacteria bacterium
AACAATTACATTATCAAAGAAGGGGATCGGCGATGTGCCAGCTGGAGATTTTTCAAAAAATTCAGACATCGAGATTGTAAATCCAGATCTTAAACTTGCGACAATTACTGATAAGAATAAAGTTTTTGAGATGGAAATTACCATTGGTCGCGGACGTGGCTATGTGCCGGTTTCAGAAAAAGAAACTCGCAATTTAAGCTTAGGAACAATCGCAATCGATTCACTCTACACCCCAATTCGTGATGTTGGATACTCGGTTGAGATGACACGTGTCGGCGATGTTACAGATTACGAAAAATTATCAATGACAATTGAAACCAATGGTACTGTCG
>CAZVNO010000141.1:342-1796 GCA_964628715.1 uncultured Gammaproteobacteria bacterium
TGTCGCCCCAAAAGACGCGGTAGAACAAGCGACAAAGATCCTTATGGATCATTTCGCCCTGATTTTGGGAGCTGATTTTTCGGCAGAACCAACAAAAGAATCTGTAAAGACCGTTAATGTTGAAGAGGAAGTTGATGCAGTGGTTGGATCAAACGAAGATGTCGAAGTTGATGAAAATAAAGAAACTGTTAAAAAAGCAAAAAAGAAATCAAAGAAAGTTGAATAACTTATCAATCCTCGCTGAATTGTATGCGACATGCTAAAAAGAAAATTACACTCGGACGTGAACGTAGTCAGCGCGTAGCTCTCATGCGTGCTCTTGCTGAAAGTATTGTTCTCCACGGTAGTATCGAAACAACATTGGCAAAAGCAAAAGCTCTTCGCAGTTTTGTTGAACCTTTGGTAACAAAAGCAAAACGAGGGACTTTGGCTGATCGCCGTAATGTCATTAAAGTTTTGTACACTGACAAAGCAGTAAAGAAATTATTTACTGAAATTGCACCAAAATATCAAACCAGACCTGGTGGATATACTCGTGTGACAAAATTGGGCTATCGTGCGCTTGACCAAGGTGCAAAAGCTCGCATTGAATTTGTCTGATTATAGTTCTATGACCACACAACGAACAATTCGTGAATTGGATGCCACCAATCAAGCGCCAGGAAGACTGGCTGCGCAGATTGCCATGATTTTACGTGGAAAAGATAAGGCAAGCTTTAATCCATCAAAAGCTGAAGGAGATGCTGTGCGAGTAATTAATGTTAAACAGCTCAAGTTTACCGGAAGAAAGCTTGTTCAGAAGGACTATTTGCATCACACAATGTTTCCAGGTGGTTTGAAGCGTACTCCGATGAAGAAGGTTTTTAATCAAAAACCAGCTGAGGTTATTCGTCACGCGGTTATGGGAATGCTTCCAAAAAATAACACGCGAGTCGAACTTATGAAGCGCTTAACCATTGTTGAATAACTGTTTCGCACGTATGGATAAAAAAACATCTACAAAAGAATCAGCAAACATGATAAAAAGCGTCGGCCGTCGCAAGACAGCCGCTGCCCGTGTCCGAATCACTCCAGGTACTGGTATTATTACTGTAAATGGTCGTGAACTGGCCAAGTACTTTCCTTTGAAACTTCAGCAGCAAAAAGTTTTGGCTCCTTTGACTGCTACTGGAAAAGAAAAAACTTTCGATGTTTCAATAAAGGTGGCTGGTGGCGGAATGAGTGGGCAGGCAGAAGCTGTTGCTCACGGAATTGCTAGAGCTTTGGTAACTTGGAATGAGGAATTGAAGCCAGTTCTTCGCGCCGGTGGACACATGACCCGCGATCCACGCGCCAAAGAACGTAAGAAATTCGGTCGTACTCGCGCCCGCCGTGGTCATCAATGGAGAAAGCGTTAAAACAAAACTTTTTACTTCCAAACTCCGCTTTTATGCGGAGTTTGTTTTTCTTGTTTA
>CAZVNO010000141.1:1806-2240 GCA_964628715.1 uncultured Gammaproteobacteria bacterium
TTTATAACCAGTTTTTGGCGTACAATACGACATGTTATGAGCCAATCAATAGTAAAAAATACAGCTTTCATGACATCAGCCTCCATCCTGCAAAAGGTAATTTCTTTTGCATATTTTACTTTGATCGCACGTTCAATTGGGCCTGCGAATACTGGAAAATATTTTTTTGCTTTGTCCTTCACAACTATATTTGTTGTTTTTGTTGATCTGGGTCTAACAAATGTTTTTATAAGAGAAGCGGCAAAGGCAAAAGAAAAAATTCAATCTTATTTTTCGACTCTTTTGGGCGCAAAAATTATTTTTGGGCTTTGTGCTTATCTGGCAATGTTTATTGCTATTCACTTTTTTGGAGCTTCTGATGAAGTTAGGTCATTGGTTTATTTGTCAGGTTTTACAATGCTTTTTGATTCCATGCATTTGACCATGTATGGTGT
>CAZVNO010000142.1:0-1002 GCA_964628715.1 uncultured Gammaproteobacteria bacterium
ACAAAACCACCCATACTCATCGCAATGTCATCGCGAAACTCAGCCAATGTCTGATAACGCTTATCAAGCTCTGGCATTGACAATGTGTACCCACCCGCAAGCCCACGGCCAATAATTGAAACTTTTCTAACCGGGTCGCAATTCTCTGAAAAAAATCCAACAACAGCATGCCCAGCCTCGTGATAAGCTGTCATTTCACGTTCTTTGTCTGTCATTACCCTTGATTTTTTCTCTGGCCCAAGCATGACTTTTTCGATGCTTTCAAGAACTTCAATCTCGTCTATTTCTGTCTTTCCGCGCCTAACTGCAAGAATTGCGGCTTCATTCAATAAATTACCAAGGTCAGCTCCGGTAAAACCTGGGGTACGCTCAGCAATTTTTCTAAGAGATACATTTTTTGCAAACGGTTTACCTTTTGCGTGAACTTCCAAAATCTGAACACGATCAGCAATATCAGGTCTATCAATCACCACCCGACGATCAAAACGTCCTGGACGCAAAAGCGCAGAATCAAGCACATCTGGTCGGTTCGTAGCAGCGATTACGATCACGCCAATATGAGGGTCAAAGCCATCCATCTCAACCAAAATTTGATTGAGTGTTTGTTCGCGCTCATCATGCGATCCACCAAGCCCAGAACCACGCTTGCGACCAACAGCATCAATTTCATCGATAAAGACAATCGCTGGCGCTGATTTTTTGGCACGAGAAAATAAATCACGAACACGGGACGCACCGACACCAACAAACATCTCAACAAACTCTGAGCCACTCATGTGAAGGAACGGCACATTGGCTTCGCCAGCTACGGCCTTTGCCAATAAAGTTTTACCTGTACCAGGTGATCCCATAAGGAGAACTCCTTTTGGGATTTTTGCCCCCATGTCAGTAAACTTTTTTGGGTTTTTTAAAAAATCAACAACTTCTTCCAATTCCTCTTTGGCTTCTTTGGCGCCGGCCACATCGGCAAAAGTCTGTTTATCCTTATTTTCTGGTTCTGCT
>CAZVNO010000142.1:1012-2238 GCA_964628715.1 uncultured Gammaproteobacteria bacterium
TTCACGAGCGGTACTGGCACCAAAACCCATTGCTCTATTATTCATACCGGCAACCTGCCGAGACATGAAATAAAGTAGTCCACCGATCATGAGAAATGGAAGCAAATATGGTGCGATTGCTTCCAGCCAAAACTTCCAGCCAGTGTCTGTCTTTACCGTAACATCAATCTCCAACATTTTTTCCTTCGGAACACCATAATTATCCATGAGTGAAGAAAAAGACTGTCCGATTTCCTTTTTTACGATTTGTTTTTTTGCCTTTTCCTCGCGAAGAGTAACAGTCATGACATCAGAATCAATATCAATACTTTTTACAGCTGAATTATTGATTTCTGAAATCATTGTATTGATACTTACATACTCCGGTTTTTCGCTTGTATTTGAGGCAAGACTAGCCACAACCGCAACTCCAAAAAGTACTGCCGTAATAATGAGAAAATTTTTAATTGGTTTTAGCATAAAAGCTTACAATACGAGAATACAAATGTTATTGAAGTATAGCGATAAAACAGCCTTGTGTCAAGGTAATTTTATTGTTATAGTATGATCGTTTTTATCATCATTATTTTCTATGGTTACAACAATCAATACAATCCTTGCTTACTTAACAGTGGGTGGTAGCATCTCTCTGCTAATCGGCATTGTTGGCGGACTATTCTTCAAAGATCAGCTTACTTCACTGCCAATCTACAAATACGTAGAAAAAAATGCTACTTTTTTTGCTTTTTTGACAGCACTTTTCGCAACCGTAATGAGTCTTTATTACTCAGATATAGTAGGCTACGAACCATGCAAACTTTGTTGGCTACAGAGGATTTTTATCTATCCGCAAGTAATTTTATTTTTTATTGCCTGGCGAATCAAGGACGCAAATATTTGGCGCTATAGTTTGCCCGTATCTATATTTGGCGGCCTCATAGCCTTGTATCACCTCTATCTACAGTTTGGCGGCAACCCACTCATACCATGTGCGGCGCCAGGTCCAGGAGCAGTGAGTTGTACCCAACAATTTGTTATGGAGTTCGGTTTTGTATCAATCCCAGTCATGTCGCTCACTTGCTTTGGTATTATGATCGCTCTTATGATAGTCCAAAAAAGATCTGTAAAATAAATTTTAAAATAAAAAATAATAAACCCCGGTAAATCCGGGGTTTATTTTTGAAAATTTTATTCTGCTTTTTTCTCTGTAGATTCTGCTTTTTCAGCTTTCTCTTCGTCTTTTTTAT
>CAZVNO010000143.1:0-2222 GCA_964628715.1 uncultured Gammaproteobacteria bacterium
TTTGTGCCATAGGTGATGTCAGCCCGATATGTTTCCTGACGCGAGCATGGCCGCAAATAATCATACTCAATTTTAAAACTTCCCAGCTCATCACGTTCTTTGTCTACGTCTCCGCCTTCTCTGTCTTCTGCTTTTGCGCCAGTATCATACATGTAGCTGACACGCTGATTTTGGATAACACCTACCGTAAGCCCAAGAAAATTATATATCTGACCCATCCAGACAGCATCGCGACGAGCCAAATAATCATTGACTGTGACCAAATGCACGCCTTTGCCGGCAAGAGCATTCAAATAAACTGGTAATGTTGCCACCAAAGTTTTTCCTTCACCGGTTCGCATTTCAGCAATTTTGCCTTGGTGCAAAACCATGCCACCAATCATTTGGACATCAAAATGACGCATCTCCGTGGTACGTTTGCTGGCTTCGCGGACAGTCGCAAAAGCTTCTGGCAAAATATCATCAAGCGCCTCACCACGAGAGAGACGTTCTTTGAATTCTTTTGTCTTTGCTTTTAGCGCCTCATCAGAAAGCGAACTAAAAGTAGGCTCAAGATTATTAATTTTTTCAACCATTGGCTGTAATCCCTGGACAACCTTGGCGTTCGGATCTCCAAAAATTTTTGTAAGAAATGACATAATTATAAAATAATCATACTGATAGCCTTAAAGATAATATCATCTTTTTATCCTCTTGACAAGGTGTAAACCTAGTCTTATAATGTTCTCCAATTGCTCTTTATTTTGTTCTTTTTTGGAGGGATAAGGGATATCAGTGAAATTGGTCGAGCGTCTGGTTACCATAGGATATAATGGTTGCCGTCATGCTCGTCCAATTCTCTGCGTCGCACCAACATGGTGTTGTTGTGACTTTAAACCACAAGGACAAGGGGGTCCGCTTGGATACGGTCAAGGTACTCGCGTGCATCAAGCTCATGGTGATCATCTGGCTGTCACTTCTCCTCATCGGAGGAGACGGAAGTGGCCAGAGCCAGCAGACCTTCTTGGCTGCCGCCATGGTGACGGTGGCAGAAATCATGACATTCATACCGGTGGCGATCCTCCTTGTCACCGACGAGGAGGAAGCTATCTACTTGATGGTCGCCGCGCCTCAGCCGGCCAGCTAGGCCGGCCGCGGAACCGCACAACCGAAAGCCCGCTCCGACGAACGTCGGGGCGGGCTGCTTTTTTTATTATTTATTCTGCCTGATATTCTTTGCTGGCACGGATGCTCTTTTTATCTTTTGTGCGCATTTTTTCTTTTATTTTTTCCAAATCAACTTTTAGATGATCCTTCACCTTATCAATTGCTTTGTACAAATCAGGCTCTTCTTTTACGACACGAATCACATGTCCTGGAATACTCACATTCACCTCGGCATAAAAAATATCGCCTTTATTGTGATGATTACTCCTTTTACCAACATCAATGCTGGCGCGCTGAATATTTTCAAAAAATTTTGTCAGTCCACCAATCTTATCCTCGGCATAGGTTTTGATCGCATCGGTAAGTTCGATGCCTGTACCATGGATAGTGATCGTCATACACTGAAAGTTAATAATAAACTAGAAAGATTATATAATTTGTATCTCTTCTTCTATTTCCACCCCAGTTGTATCGTACACCTTCTCTTTGGCCTGTTCAATCAAGCTGAGGACATCCTGTGCAGTCGCGCCACCTAGGTTTACAATAAAATTCCCATGACGCTCACTTATCTGCGCATTTCCAACCTTTACCCCTTTCATCCCCGACTGATCTATTAGCCAGCCCGCTGAAATTTTTCCGGATTTGGTAAATTGATCAGGAACCATTTTACCATTGAGGATTTCATGATTTTTTACATCAACATTTTTGAACACGCATCCCATCGAAGAATAGCCTTGAGGCTGAGTCTTGTTTCTGTACATGAGGTTATCCATTGCCTGTTTCATACCACTAACGTCTTCAGTTTTTTTCAATCGCAAATAGACACGCAAAATAATATCTGACTGATGCTTGAACACACTATCTCTGTACCCAAACTCGCACTCAGTGTTTGTTATCTCCACTATCTCATTATCTCTATATATCTCTACTTTTTCAACCGCCATCTTCATATCTCCACCCATAGCGCCAGCATTCCCTCGAACAGCCCCACCAATCGTACCGGGCACACCAACCCCCCACTCAAAACCAGTCAGCCCAGCCGCGATACTTTTTTGTGCCACTTCAACCGTACTACA
>CAZVNO010000144.1:0-1955 GCA_964628715.1 uncultured Gammaproteobacteria bacterium
GTGTTGAATTCCAGAATGGGAAATCCGAAGTCCGGATGATTACGAAGAAGGATGATGCCGGGCAAACGAAAGCAACACAAGTCACCGACGACCTGTCCCATGCGGCCCAGGTCGCCGCACAGAAGTGGTTGAAGAGTGGTGGTGATGTATAATGATTTCATATGAATTATACGTTTTGAATTATAACAACAAACTCTCCTTTCTCTGGGATATTCATTGTGATAATTTCTTGAATGGTACCTCGATAGACACTTTCAAACTTTTTTGTAAGTTCTCGGCAAATTACCACTTGCTGATCCGGCTTCAAAACCATCTGCAGCTCAGATAAACATTTTTTTATGCGATGATTGGATTCATAAAAAGCAACAGTATGCTCACTTGCAGCCACTTCCAGAAAAAATTTTTGTCGTTTGTTTTTGTGAGGAGGAAAACCGAGAAAAAGAAATTTGTCGGTTGGAAAGCCAGAAATACTGAGGGCTGCAATAACGGCTGATGGACCTGGGATTGGAGCAATAACTATTGGTTCTGAACTCCTGACTAAGGACTGAATCAGTAGGTTGCCAGGATCAGAAATACCTGGAGTTCCAGCATCGGTTACTAAGGCTAAATTTTTACCCTCTGCCAGTAGGGCAGCGATTTCCCTAACTTTGGCCTCAGTGCTGTGCTGATGATAGCTCATTGCTGGTGTTTTTATTTCGTAATGCTCAAGTAATGTTCTTGTAACTCTAGTATCTTCACAAAGCACAATATCAACGCTTTTGAGCGTTTCAATGGCGCGAAGCGTTATGTCGGCCAAATTTCCGATTGGAGTTGCGACAATGTAAAGCATCCCTTTCATAGCAAAATTAGTCTAGCAAATTTGCTCAAATAAAGCAAAAAATAATCTATGTCCTGAAAATTATGAATATGATATACTCTTTGTCATATGTTAGCCCTGAAAAAGACAATAATAATCATTATACTGTTTTCAGTTGTATTTTCTCCACTGAGTGTTGTTGTAGCCCAAACTGATTCTTCGAGTAGTACTTTCAATCCAAATTACATTATTTCAGATGCCGAGATTCAAGACTGGCAAAGCATGAGCCAAGAGGATATCCAGGCATTTTTAGAGCAACAAAAGGCGGCAATATCTTCGATGTCATTTAATGACGCAAGCGGTACTAGTAGAATGGCGGCTGAGCTTATCGCCAAGGCTGCATCTGATTATCGTATAAGTCCAAAGTATATTTTAGTTAAGCTCCAAAAAGAACAAAGTCTAATAACCGAAGATTCACCGACACAAAAACAGCTTGATTGGGCTGCTGGCTATGGAGTTTGTGATAGCTGCTCAATGGACAATCCATCAATTCAAAAATATCGTGGTTTTGGCACGCAAGTTGATTATGCGGCTGGGATCATGCGTTGGTACTATGACAATGTTTCAATTTCACCAATCATTAAAAAACCAAATACTTTATATAGTATTGACGGTATTTCGGTTCAACCATTAAATTTTGCGACCGCTTTCTTGTACACGTATACGCCCCATATTCATGGAAATCTTAATTTTTGGCGCCTCTGGCAGCGTTGGTTTGAACAGCTTTATCCAGATGGGACATTATTAAAAACAAGTGACAACCCGACTGTTTACGTTATTTTGAATGGCCAAAAACGTCCATTTGGCAGCGAGGTCGCTCTAAAGTCGCGATATGATGAAAATTTGATTATTACTGTCAGCTCTTTGCAGCTCAATCGCTATGAAACTGGGGCTACTCTTTCTATACCAAATTATTCCATCATGAAAATAGATGAACAATACTATTTGCTCAACTATGATACAGTGCGCCCTTTTTCTTCTGTCGATGTAGTTAATAAGCTTGGGTATAATCCGGATGAGATAATTACCGCATCCACAACTGATATTGCTGGACTTAGTATTGGCACACCCATAACAGTCGAAAGTACTGGTTCACCAC
>CAZVNO010000144.1:1965-2211 GCA_964628715.1 uncultured Gammaproteobacteria bacterium
ACTTCAGCTGTCAACAAAAGTAAATAAAGTGAAAGAAAACAAACAGATTTATTATTTGCTTGATGGTGTCTACCAAGTTGTGACTGACCCGGCAATTGCCAAAAGTCGTTTTCCAAATTTAACTATTGTTGATTTGCCTATCGCGACACTAGCCACTTCAACTCGTGGCGAACCGCTTTTGTTCAAGGACGGTATTCTCATGGGTAGTAAATTAACAAACAAAATTTACGTGATTGAACATGGTTA
>CAZVNO010000145.1:0-2199 GCA_964628715.1 uncultured Gammaproteobacteria bacterium
AGCAGCCTTCTAAGCTGCGGATCTTGGTTCGATTCCAAGCAGGGTCACAAGGATGCACGATTGACTTTCATCCCATTCCACGCTATAATTTACCGGCAAAAAGTCAACAGTGGGGTGGCTATGGTGTAGCGGTAACACAGAGGCTTGTGGAGCCTTTGTCACGGGTTCAACTCCCGTTAGCCACCCCATTGGGGATTTATATGCCCAAAAAACTTCTTATCCTCTCGGTATCGGTTGGTGCGGGTCATGTCCGTGCTGCCCAAGCGATCCTGGAGCAAGCAAAAAAAACTTACCCTGAACTCGATGTGACCCACGTCGACGTCATGATGTATTTACCATCTCCAATTAGAAAAACAGTTGCCAAATCATACCGAATAATGATGCGTCGTCTTCCCCAGATCTGGCGATGGTTATATTCAGCAACCAATAAACCCAGTAAAGTAAAACCATTTGAGCCGTTTACAAAGTTGGTCGAACGTGTCAATTGCGCTGAATTATATTCTTTTATAAACAAACTAAAGCCAGATTATATCCTGGCGACGCACCCATTCCCAGCAGATGTTATCCGCCAGGGTCAGGATGATTTAATTCCAAAAATACCATTTTCAATTTTACTTACTGATTATGGTTTGCATGAATTCTGGATTGTGCCGGGCGCAAGCCATTATTTTGTCGCTACCGAAAAAATGAAAGGCATGCTTCTGCGCCGCGGTATTATGAATGCGATCGTGAGTGGCATACCACTTGATCCTATTTTTTATCAAGAAAAAAATAAATTAGAGTTA
This sequence comes from uncultured Gammaproteobacteria bacterium, assembly GCA_964628715.1. Classification (GTDB taxonomy): domain Bacteria; phylum Patescibacteriota; class Patescibacteriia; order Magasanikbacterales; family UBA922; genus JAHFIC01. The sequence goes on from CAZVNO010000145.1 coordinate 786, forward strand.
AGAAAAGCTTATAGTATACCGGAAAAACAAAAAACATTCGTGGCAATTTCCGGCGGCCAGGGACTGACAGCGCTTGAACGCATTATAAAAGAATTATTCTCTATACAAGAACCAATCACCATCATTGCCATCGCCGGTGACAATAAAGCGCTAGAAAATCGCCTAAAAAAATTAGCCGCACCAAAACATATAAAACTGATTATTCTTGGCTGGACAAACAAAATCGATGACTACTTGCGCCTAGCTGATGTCGTCATATCAAAACCGGGCGGCGTAACTACGACAGAATGTGTAGCACTTCGCGTACCGATGCTTGCGGTACAGCCACTTCCAGGACAAGAAGAAGAAAACATCGAATACCTCCTTGAAAATCGTTATGGTGTGGTCGCGCGAAACCCGGAAGATCTTTTATTTTACATTTCAGAAAAACCTGAGGCGATTGCTCCAGGACTCCAAAACAAAGCGCCCGCCAAAGCGAGCGCAGAGATTATTTTACAAACTTTACTAGCGAGTTGATTGATTTAGTTCAGTCGGTACATATGGGACACCATCTGGTGAGGCATACGGATCATTTGAAGGATTGCGGACATCTCTCGCCTGCGTCGTGACACCGGCAGATCCATAAAAAAATCCATTTGGTGACGGCTGATTGGCCCCAAGTAGTGCCCTGGTCACAAATGTAACAATCGCATAGGCACTTAGCGTGACAATAACTCCAATCGTCGCTGTTCGAATTGTACTTTTGCCTTTGTTTATCTGGTCATCATTACCAGCTGAAGTCAGTATCAAATACCCGGCATAAACGGTATAGGCGACAAATAATGTCCCGACTAAGGTGAGAACAAACAAGACCAAACGCGCCACAATAATGCGCGGATCTTGGGGCGCAGAAAATTGCGCTCCGTTTGCGCCGACAAAAGCATTTGTTTGAGTATTCATGTCTGTTTGGACATTGGCGTGTACAATACTTGGAGAAATACAAAAAAAAGTTAAAAAAATAATTTCCATTATAATTAAAAAAAATTTTTTCATAAACGAAGAATATTAATTGGCCTGAATACCATCGCTAAATGACCAATTTAATCCCCTACTTTCTGATGATTGGGGAACTGAACCGCTGGCGACAAAAACCCGTGTCGTAACAAACAATGTAATTCCATAGGCCATAAGTACTATGGCGAGGCCAATAATCGCACTTCGAATGGTGGCTTGAGCCTTTTCCACTTTACTCTCATCTCCACGAGCTGTTATGAGCCAGTAACCGCTCATTACTAGCAAAATAAAAAATACTGTACCAAGTAAACTAAGGACTACCTGGATAAGTGATGCCGCGACAAGACGTGGATCAGATGCTTGACCAACCTGTGCGCCACTCGCGGCCGCACCAAGCTGGGAATTTATTTGATCCTGAACG
>CAZVNO010000146.1:0-2187 GCA_964628715.1 uncultured Gammaproteobacteria bacterium
TTGTGGCGTTTACTGACGCGATTGATGGTTCGCTGGCTCGTACTAGGGGTAAGATTTCCAATTTTGGAATTTTGTTCGATCCGCTGGCTGACAAATTACTGATCGGGTCAATGGTTCTTTTGGTTGTCTTTCAGAATTTTTCTTTTTATTTGGGTATCACTGTTCTTGCTCTGGAGATTATTTTTATACTGTCTGCTTTTGTCGCAAAATACAAGTTCAAAACTGTAAAAGAAGCCAATATTTGGGTGAAAATTAAAATGATTTTACAGGTTTTTGCGGTTTTTTTAACGTTAGCTGGTCTTTTGCTTAATTTTCAATATTTTTTTACTCTTGCCGCATGGCTATTCGGTCTAGCAATCGGATTTGCGATTGTGAGTTTGTTTGCCCACGGAGTTTGATATGATTGGTATTTTTCTTTTTTTACTAAGCTTTTTTTCTTCGATAGCAGTGGTTTGGTACCAGCAGTCTTTTATTATTATCGCGATTTCAGTTTGTCTGGCTGTAATTTTTGCTTTTCGATTTCGCCATGTGGTTAAGCCCGGACAAATATTGGAAGCAGAAATTTCACATTTTTGGAGGATAAAGAAAAATTTTATTTTCCCAGTACTTTTTTTTATTTTGGCAGCTTTGGCTTGTGTTTTCCTTATCCTAACAAAAAGTAATGGTATCTTGCTTACGCCTTGGCAGACTATTTCACATTGGTATCTGCCGGTGTTTTTTTCCCTTACTCTTATTTTGTCTGTAATGCTTTGCTCGGAGTATCGAACAAAAACTTTATTGATTTTTATTATCTTTTTTTCATTTATTCAGCACCTTTACCTGCCGCTTTCACATGAACTTCCGTGGGGAGGGGACGTGTGGCGCCATATTGCTGTGGAAGAGAAACTGACCCGCGGCGATTTTTATCCGCCGGTTTTGTTTGGTCCCGAAGTAAAATATCGTCCAGTTAGTATTCCATTTTTTGGTAATGTTAGTATTCCTGAAGTTTTTCTCATACCTCAAAAATACAGCTATGGTCAATTGTGGGGAGTAGTTTCATTAATTGCAAAAATATCTGGTTTATCCCTTGCGACAATAAATATATGGCTCCTGCCGGTTGTTTGGTCAATCGCAATGCCAATTTTATTATTTCGGATTGGTTCGGTTTTTTTCCGTTCATATCGTTACGGGCTTTGGCTGTCATTTGCTGCGGCAATGCCGTTTCCTTGGCAGGCACTTGGAGCCCTGACCCTTCCGGTTTCACTTGGTTATGTGACTTTTTTCTACGTTTTTGCTCTTTGGCTTGATTACGTTCATACAAACAAATCATCTCTCAGAAATTTGTCTTTGGTTTTTGCCGGTTTAATGATCTTCGGCTATCCATTGCATTTTCTACTTATTTGGTTTTTGATTTTGGCCACTTATATCATTCGTTTTGTGCAAAAAATAAAAAGCGAACTTGCAAAAAAATCTTTGGCCGCAATCGGTTTTTTCTCATCGTTGTTTGTTATTCCAGTATTAGAGTTGGTAACAAAGATTAGTTTTGTCCCTGAATATTTTGATTTATTTGCAAATCTAAAGCGTTTGTTTGGGCAATTTAGCGGCTGGTATTTTGCGAGAAATATTTTGCCGTTTGACACGCTTTCTGGAAATATTTTTTTCAATCATACGCCACTTTCAGCTTTTGTCCCTAGTATTTTTTTGGATTGGCGTTGGTGGGTGATTCCAGTAATGATTTTTTTGTGGGTATTGGTAGGTGCTACCACTTTTGGTCAGTATGCACAATTGGTCAATCCGTTTATTGGAACTGGAGGTCATGGACATACGTTTCCGGGCCCAACAACACCATTTGGCATGGTACAATTGGGACCCGACACCAGACTGGAAGGATGGGACGGTTGTTCCGGATACCATTATTCCGATAGTATCATTTATGGCTTTAGTCATACCCATTTATCCGGCACGGGTATAGCAGATTATTGTGATGTATTGATCATGCCTTCATCCGGTGATCCGACATTTGTCAGTCTTGGAGTCTCAGGAAATGGTTATGCTTCGACTTTTAGCAAATCAAAAGAAAACGCTTCACCAGGATTATATCAAGTTGAATTAAATAAATATCAGATTCAAGCTAAACTTACAACCACTCCTAGAACTGGTTTACATGAATATACTTTTCCAAAAGGTACCCATCCGTGGATTATTATA
>CAZVNO010000147.1:0-2149 GCA_964628715.1 uncultured Gammaproteobacteria bacterium
GTGTCCTTAGAGTAGTGGTAGCTGCAACTGTTTTGCAGCTTGGCATGTATGGGGATAAATCGCATAAAAAAATAATTGATTCGATAAAAATGAATATACATTTAATGGTCAGCGAAGGTAAATTGAGGTTGATGGACTATAAAATGTGTAAATGCTGGGTTACTGACGACGAACTGACTAGACAAAAGCTGTTTGATCTAATAAATGAGTCAAGAGAGGTAAAATTAAATGACCGTAAAATGCTATCAAAAACCAAACCGAACACGGGTAAGAACCTTTACCGCGAAAGACGTGGGTAGAATTGCCTGTGCTGCCAAAGAGGATGGGGTATCTGAGCAGGATATTATTTCCGCCCTTGAAGAGTGTATCGATTTCAAAGATAAAAAAGCGTGTGAGGAAACAGAAAATAAGTTAAAGGATAAGACTTTCGAGAACGAGTTGTTGATAGCAGCAGTTATTTTGGCAGTTCCGCTATTTAGGTTGATAAAAAAGGCAGCGCAAGCTCTAAAAATATTCATAGACCAAAAAACAATTGACAAAATCAATGATGAGTACGAAGATTTGATTCGCAGATTGAGAGAGGTCAACAGAGATTTGCCAGTTGAAGTACAAATTTAACTCGAAAGGATAACATCATGGCAGTAAATAAGGTGAAAATGGCAACAGAACGTGCCAAAATGAAGCTACAGAGCGAAATTTTATCGCATAGGGTGCGTATTGAGGAAACTAAGCAAGCATTAGCCCAGAAGCGTAAAAACTTGACAGAGCTACGTTCAGCTACAAAAAAGTAACTTAGGCAGAGCCTGGAGACGGGTTTTTTATTATAGACGGTTTGAAAGGGATTTATCATGGCACAGCCAATCGTAGTAGTAGCATCAGTAGTGCAGGGCGCGGCAGACGCTTTCGCAATAGCAACCATTAACACAGGGCTGGCTGGTAACACAGAGCAGGGTTATCGCCTTAAGCTGGTTCAGTATGAGGTACCGAATTTACCCAATGCGGTGACATCTAATTGGGAATTTGCCCTATCAAGGGTAACAAAGGCAGCAGTTCCGAATGTAAGCGACAATGACGTATTGTTCAAAGACAAACGTCAGGGTACTTTCCTGACTTCAGGCGCTGTCATTCAAGATTTGGTGCAGGAGTTTGAGCCAATTAGCGATATTATCGTTATCGAAACCCAGTTATTTTTGGTTTTTGACTCCAATGCGACATTACAAGTAAATTCGCTATTTGTACGCCTAGAGTTTGAACCGGTCAAAGTAAGCTTAGCTGACAAAGTAGCAATATTACAAAACTCAATCGGTTAAAATCCGTAAGTTTTAGCCCCGAGATGGAAATTAATTCCTACAACTCGGGGTTTTTTTTCGCCGCTAGGCGAAGGTTTGGTTTTTTGGGTTTATCTAGTATCCATAAACGTACAAAAAAAGGTTGATAATTATGTCCGCTGTCAAGTATGATTATTGTGGTGGGGTTCTAATTGAGTCGATAGTAGAGGGGGTCAAGAATGGAAACAACAGTCAATCAAAGCGTGGTCTGGTTCGCGCTTTCAGTTCTAAGTCATCCAGTAGTATGGGGCGTTATCTTCGCGGTTGTGTTGCTGATTATCGGTACATGCTCACACTCACTTACCCAGAAAATTGCCCGCAAGCAATTCGAGCAAAGTATCACCTTAAGTCGTTCCTACTTAGGCTTACAAGAGCTGTGCAGGCAAAACAGTTGGCACTCACTTCAGCAAGAGTCGACTCAATTAATAATGCAAAGCCGAGCTTTTTCTGGTTCGTTGAGTTCCAGCGAAATGGAACGCCTCATTTCCATATTTTCACAAATTACTACCATGATTACAAATTGGTCGCACGCTCATGGTACGAGGTTGTTGGAACGGGGGATGTTAGACATTTGGCGGCTGGTACTCGCACAGAACGGCTTAGGCTCGGACGAAAGGGTTGTGTCAGTTATGCCAAAAAGTACGCAAAAAAGCAAGAACAAAAAGAATTGCCGCCTATGTGGCAAGATTCGGGAATTGGTCGATGGTGGGGAGTCGTCGGTGACCGTAGAGTAGTGGAAGCTGCCACTGTTTTGCAGCTTGGCATGGATGGGGATAAATCGCATAAAAAAATAATTGATTCGATAAAAATGAATATACATT
>CAZVNO010000148.1:0-2133 GCA_964628715.1 uncultured Gammaproteobacteria bacterium
ATAATGTAGAGACAGTTGTCAAGGGTTTGGTTTTGTTATTAATTATTAATATAACTCTATAGGTAGGGATTTTGTTCGTCTTCTTGTTTTTTATTTACTCATTATTCCATCTTCAATTCTCCATGAGTATGCTCATGGCGCGGTTGCAGACAAACTGGGTGATCCGACAGCAAGATATGCTGGGCGTTTAACTTTGAATCCGCGGGTGCATATTGATACTTGGGGGACTATATTTTTGCCATTGTCTCTGTTTATTTTTAGCGGCGGACGGTTTTTGTTTGCTTATGCCAAGCCAGTACCATATAACCCATATAATTTGAAAAATCAAAGATGGGGACCGGTTATGGTTGCGCTGGCCGGGCCTTTGACCAATTTTTTGCTTGCCTTTGCTTTTGGTCTTTTGGCTCAGTTTTTGCCAACCACATCTTTGACTTTGTTTCTCTCAATTATTTGTTACGCAAATATAGTTCTGGCAGTGTTCAATTTGGTACCAATTCCACCACTTGACGGGTCAAAATTATTATTTGCACTTTTGCCGTCACGATGGGGCTCTGCCCGAGCGTTTATCGAAAGATATGGCATTGTTTTTCTGATCTTCTTTGTCTTCTATCTTTTTCATTGGTTAACCCCGATTGTTGACTTTATTTTTCGCTTAGCCACGGGCGGGGCTTGGCTCTTTTAGCTGGGGGTTGACAGATTTTTTTGTATTTAGTATACTCATGACACTTCAATTTGAGAGCTTTTGCTTCCAGCTTATAACTTTTGGATGCCGCAGTGGCTTGCGAATTCCGAAATATGAGAGTTGCAAATTTCTGTAAGCAAAGTTCGATAAGTTAAAACGCTAGGCTATGCCAACAATGAATCAAATTCTCCGCAAAGGACGTTCTCCGCTCCGCGCCAAATCAAAGGCACCGGCGTTGCAATTTAGTTATGATAATTTGCACCGCAAAAAGACCACCTTTACAAAAGGTTGTCCCTTTAAGCGTGGTGTGTGTACAAAGGTTTATACAACTACTCCAAAAAAACCAAACTCAGCTCTTCGTAAAGTCGCAAAAGTTCGTTTGTCGAACGGCCTTGAAGTAATCGCTTATATTCCAGGTGAAGGTCACAACTTGCAAGAGCATTCAATCGTGCTTATTCGTGGCGGTCGCGTTAAGGACTTGCCTGGTGTGCGCTATCATATTGTTCGTGGTGTTTACGATACACAGGGTGTCGAAGCTCGCCGTCGAGGTCGTTCAGTTTATGGCGCCAAGAGACCAAAAAAATAAACCGGCTCCAGATATCCGGATAATCCAGATGTACGGATATCTATAAGTTATTTAATCTGAGAATCTGGATTATCTGTATATCCGAATCTTAATTTTATGCCAAGAGGAAAAAGTGTACCAAAACGAGTCATTACTCCAGATCCAATCTACAATAGCGAACTTCTCGCCAAATTTATCAATACTGTCATGAAGCGTGGTAAGAAATCAGTCGCTCAGCAGATTGTCTATGGTGCTCTAGAAACAGTAAAAGAAAAAAAGAATGAAGCACCACTCAAGGTGTTTGAAACTGTGATTGATCTTGTTCGTCCACAGGTTGAGGTTAGATCAAAGCGCGTCGGTGGAGCCAACTATCAGGTTCCCTTGCCAGTTGCTCCAAATCGTCAGAATGCCTTGGCTTTTCGCTGGCTTATTGAAGCTGCTAGAAGCAGAAAAGGTGCTGCTATGCAGGAAAAACTTGCTACAGAAATGATGGATGTTTTGGCTGGTACCGGTGGAGCATTGAAGAAAAAAGAAGACGTTCATCGCATGGCTGAAGCTAATAAAGCTTTTGCTCACTTTGCTCGTTTTAGCCGAAAGTAAACTTCTGAAACTGGAAATGAGAAACTTGAAACTAGGGAACTTTTCAATTTAATTTCACCCTATTTTCCAATTTCTTGTTTCCAGTTTCTTTTAAATATACAAATAAAGTCAACAATAATTTTATTGCGTTTTATGCCTCGTGAATATTCTTTAGAAAAAACAAGAAACATCGGTATCATGGCTCATATTGACGCTGGAAAAACAACTATTTCCGAGCGTATTTTGTTTTATACAGGTAAGAAACATAAGATTGGTGAAGTGCATGAGGGTGCTGCCACTATGGATT
>CAZVNO010000149.1:0-2102 GCA_964628715.1 uncultured Gammaproteobacteria bacterium
AGCGCGCCAAAGCAAAAGGTTTGGCCTGGATGAAATATGTCGATGGAAAATTTGATGGTACAATTGTTAAATTTTTTAATGATGAACAGCTTAGTAAATTGAGCGAGTTGGAAAACATCCACTCAAATTGTATGGTATTTTTTGTGGCTGATTCATATGAAATAACATGCAAAGCTTTGGGCGCTGTTCGTCTTTTGGCTGGTGAGAAATTGCAGCTGGCAAATCCAAATACGATTGCTTGGGCATGGATAGTGGATTTTCCTTTCTATGAAGATAATGATGGTAAGGTGGATTTTGCGCACAATCCATTTTCAATGCCACAAGGTGGCCTAGAGGCGCTATCCACAAAAAATCCATTTGAGATTAAGGCCTATCAATATGACATTGCGGCCAATGGCCTTGAGATTGCTTCTGGTGGCCTTCGTAATTACGATCCGGAGATAATGTATAAGGCGTTTGAAATTGTTGGGTATGGTCGCGAAGTCGTCGACAAAAAATTTGGCGGCATGATTCGCGCATTTGAATTTGGCGCGCCACCCCACTGCGGTTTTGCTCCTGGGATTGATCGGATGCTTATGCTCTTTTTGGATGAAAAGGATATTCGTCACGGTATTCCATTTCCAAAAAATCAAAGAGCCGAGGAGCCGATGATGGGTTCACCTTCAGAAGTTGATGATAAACAATTGAAAGAACTCGGCATTTCAATTCGCAAAGATTCCGAGAACAAATAACGCGGTATGCATACACTAGAGCTTCCGCAATTTTCTGGTCCGCTTGATCTTCTTTTGGCACTTATTCAGGAAGAAAAATTGACCATTACCGAAGTCTCAATTGCAAAAGTAACTGAGCAATTTTTGCGATATCTGGACACGCTTGAAGAACGTCGTCCGGAAGAGCTGGCAGATTTTTTGGTAATTGCCGCTCGTTTACTTTTGTTAAAATCAAGGACTCTGATCCCGCAATTTGGCGCGATCGAAGACGAAGGGCCGTCACTTGAAGATCAATTGCGTTTGTATAAAGATTTTGTTGAAGCGAGCAAATTATTTCACAAACGTTGGCTTTCCTCTGTGGAAAGTGTATTTCGGGTGGAGCCCACACAAAAACCGCTGACATTTGTATCGCCGACAAACGTGACGCTTGAAGTGCTCCGGAAACACATGCTACAATTAATTACCAGATTGACACCGCCAAAACCTTTGCCGCAAACACATATTGATAAAGCGGTGTCGATGAAACAAAAGATTGATCAAATTCGTTCGGGTCTTCGTCAAGCTGGGGACGTGCATTTCCACGCTTTACGTGCTGACGCACAAAACAAAACCGAAGTTATCGTTAGTTTTCTAGCTCTTTTGGAGCTTGTGAAAATGAAAGTGATTTCTTTGAAACAAGACGAAGGCTTTGGTGACATTATTGTTCAGAAAACCGCATTGATAAATTAAAATTTTTTCTATGGATATAGAGGGTAAAATTGAATCAGTGTTGTTTGTTGCCTCAAAGCCATTGTCCTACAATACAATTGCCAAAGCGCTTGGTATTTCGGTTGATGACACAATCCTGGCGATTGATAATCTGCTGGCTCGTTATAATTCTGAAGTTTCCGGTATACATATTTTGAAGATTGACGATGATGTTCAGATGGCAAGCAACCCAAAAAATACTGATGTTATCGATCAGTTTATCCGACGCGAAATAACTGAAGAGCTTACAAAGGCACAGCTTGAGACATTAACGGTTATTGCTTATCGCGGCCCGATTACCAGACCAGAGTTGGAGCAAATTCGCGGTGTTAATTGTTCTTTGATTTTGCGAAATCTGCTTCTTCGCGGTCTCATCGAAGAAAGAGAAGATGAGGCAAGTGTGCTCTCGGCTTATTCTTTGTCTTTTGAAGCTCTCCGTCATTTGGGTATTTCTACTGTGAATGAGTTACCTGAATTTGAAACATTGCGTACACATACCAATTTGGATTCCAAGATTGAGGATTCAGAAAATTCAGTAGTATAATTTTCCATGTTTGTTAATTTGACAATCAAACCGCGGTGGATTCGTCGACGTCAATTTTGGCATCGATTTTTTTTGTTTTTATTTATTTTTTTGGTTGGCAT
>CAZVNO010000150.1:0-2073 GCA_964628715.1 uncultured Gammaproteobacteria bacterium
ACAACTTCCCGAACAAGAAAAAGGCATAAGACAATTTGTCAAAAATTGGGTGTAAAACATTATTCCCGAAAAAACCATACTGAATTCAACACCATTGCCGGTAAATTCGCCAAAAAAACAAAAGGTGGAAATTATAATTCATGGTTTCATGGGCATGGTTTAGAGTATGACATTATCGCCCAGCACGATGTTGATTTTATTCCAAAGAAAAATTTTCTAACAAGAACTCTTGGGTATTTTCGAGATCCGCTGGTTGCTTTTGTCGGCGGACCTCAGGTGTATGGAAATACCGAAACATCATGGATAGCCCGAGGTTCGGCCGAACAAACCTACGGATTTTACGGTTCAATGCAACGCGGTTTTCATGGTCATGATATGACTTTGCTCATTGGCGCAAATCACCTGATTCGCACCAAGGCATTTCTTGATATCGACGGCTACACAGCGCACATCGCAGAGGATATGCTTACCGGCATGAAATTTTATGCTAGACATTGGAAAAGTGTTTATGTACCAGAAACTTTGCTTATTGGCGAAGGACCGTCAACCTGGTCGGCATATTTTGGTCAACAAATGCGCTGGGCCTACGGGTGCATGGATATTGTTTTTAGACATTCGCCAAATTTATTACCACAAATGAAAACCAAACATATTATCAACTATTTAATTCTACAGCAATTTTATTTTTTGGGTATTGCCCAGACAGTTGGTATTGGGCTGTTAACACTGTATTTCGTATTTGGGATAACTTCAGCAAACATGAATCTTCTTCCGATTTTAATACTTTATACACCTCTACTCTTATACCAAGTTTTCTTTGACATCTGGCTTCAGAGATTCAACATCGATCCCAAAAAAGAAAAAGGACTATTTCTCAGAGGAAAACTCTTGTTTATCGCTGCTTGGCCAATTTTTTTACTTGCCTTTATTGGAGTCGTCAGAAACAAAAGGCTGACATACGTTGTAACACCAAAAGGAAATACTCAAGCCAAACTACACACTCCTGAATTATTCACGCCACACCTTATCCTAGGATCAATAACATTTTTTGGAATTATAATTGGCTACTACACCAACCACTTTGCCAATCAAATGATTTTTTGGGCAATTTTAAACACCGCATTCATGTTTTGGTTCTTCTTTTCAGAATTTATTGCTGGCGGTATCGCTAATTATAGATTAAATCATCCCTAAAAACTACGATAAAAAATTCGGAAAACATATACCACTATGAATCCGAAAACACTACCAATCTACTCCTACATCAGGCAAACACCGACTTGGCTGGTGCGCTCAATCTACTCATTCGGTATTATCGCTTGGGTCTGTGTTGTCTACGGTTATACTCGACTAATTTTTATTGATCCGCTTTACTGGCTGATTCTCTCCCCTTTTCTCTTATTTTTCACAGTGTATTATTTTATTAGCTATGGTATAAATCTTTTTTACAAAAAATTAGACATCACCAGGCACATTCGGCTGATGAAGCGCTATTGGAAAAATTTTTCGATTGTCCCATCTGTTGATATATTTTTACCGATTTGCGGAGAAGAAACAGAAGTCCTAAAAAAAACTTTTTTGGCTGTAGAAAAACTCAACTACACACGAAAAACAATTTACGTTCTCGATGACAAAGGCGAACCTGAACACGAGCTCCTGACAAAACAATCAAATTTTTTATACTTATCCAGAAAAAATAAAGGACAAATGAAAAAAGCGGGAAACATAAAATACGGATACGAAAGATCCAATGGGGACTATATTGTTATTCTTGATGCAGATTTCGCGCCTCATCCAAATTTTATTAACCATTTGCTTCCATACATGAATGACCCAAAAGTAGCGATTGTTCAGTCGCCACAATACTTTCAAACCGACAAAACAGTCCACAGCAGATCACCGCTTGAATATGGCGCGGCTCACGTGCAGCAAGACTTTTATCGACTCATCCAAGTGGCACGAAGCCGACTCGGCGCTCCGATTTGCTGCGGCTCAAATGCGATTTATCGACGAGCTGCCCTTGATACTGTCGGCGGCACGACCCAAATCGAACACAGCGAAGATATGCATACC
>CAZVNO010000151.1:0-2047 GCA_964628715.1 uncultured Gammaproteobacteria bacterium
TTTGTTTCACCGGATCATAACGATTGACTTTACGCTAAAAAAAGGGCATACTTACTTGAATGCCCTTTTTATTTTGTAAAGACAGACCCGGATTTGGGTCTTTTTGGCGTAATAAGGTCAAAAGTCATTTATGCAGGATAAAATCATAATCAAAGGCGCAAGAGAGCATAACCTCAAGAACATTAGTCTGGAGCTACCTAGGAACCAGATGATTGTGTTTACCGGTCTTTCTGGCTCTGGAAAATCCAGTCTTGCTTTTGATACGATTTTTGCCGAAGGACAGAGACGATACATCGAGAGTTTATCCGCCTATGCGCGGCAATTTTTGGGTGGCATGCAGAAACCGGATGTTGATGAGATCGAAGGGTTATCACCGGCAATTTCTATTGACCAAAAGGCTCACAGCGCCAATCCACGTTCGACTGTAGCTACAATTACTGAAATCTACGATTATCTGCGTGTGCTTTATGCGCGCATCGGCAATCCACATTGTCCGATTTGTGGTACAAAAATTGAAAAAATGACCACTCAGCAAATGGCCGAGCAGATTGAAAGTCACTTAAACACCTTAGCACCGGAGCGCTCAAGCACAAAAAAAAACAAGGGTATCAGCGCATCTGAATTATCTGTAAATCCGGATCATAGTTTGATGATGTTTGCGCCGATTGTGCGTGGTAGAAAAGGGGAGTATTACCAGCTACTTTATGATACGTACAATAGCGGCTTTTTGGAAGTGCGTGTGGATGGCAAGATGAAAAGTTTGCGTGAGCAGATAGTTCTTGATAAACAAAAAAAACATTCAATTGATGTTGTCGTGGATAAATTGCCTGTGGCCGAACTTGATGTTTCGCGTTTGAACGAAGCGGTTGAAAACGCAGTAAAATTAAGCAATGGCCTGTGTACTGTCATCTATCCGGACGGAATGGAGCAAATTTTTTCTACGGAATATTCTTGTCCAAATGATGGCTATAGCTTCCCAGAAATTGAACCACGTCTTTTTAGCTTCAATAGTCCGTATGGGTATTGCACAGCTTGTACTGGTTTGGGTACCAAGGAATTGTTTTCAGAAGAGAAGTGTGCGGTGTGTGAGGGTAAACGTCTAAATCCAAACGCGTTGGCGGTAAAAATTGGCGGCAAAAATATCTGGGAAGTAACTTCGCTCATGATAGCGGAAGCACGAGATTTTTTTACAGATGTTGAAAATAATATTTCTGAACGGGATATTGATATTGCCGCGCCAGTACTAAAAGAAATTTTGAATCGATTACGTTTCATGTTTGACGTCGGTCTTCATTATTTGACATTGAATCGTACTGCCGGGACACTTTCTGGTGGCGAGGCGCAGCGTATTCGCTTGGCTTCGCAAGTGGGTACACGTCTGGTGGGTGCTCTGTACGTGCTCGATGAGCCGACGATTGGCTTGCATCAAAAAGACAATGATCAATTGGTTAAGACACTTCGAAATTTGTGTGATATTGGCAATACAATTATCGTTGTTGAACATGACGAAGATACTATTTTGGCAAGTGATTGGATTGTGGATATTGGTCCTGGTGCTGGGAAGCATGGTGGTAAGGTTGTTTTTTCGGGACCAATGAAACAGATTATCAATAATTCTTCTTCGGATGAAAAGAAAAGCGATTGTAAAATTATTGGTAGTACAGAAAAATCCCTAACCGGAAAATATTTACGGGGCGAGGTCAGAGTAGAAATACCGGAGAAACGCCGCAAAGTTGACAGTGCCACGCCATTTTTGAAAATTAAAGGCGCGACTGAACATAATTTAAAAAATATTGACGTATCGATTCCACTTCGTCGCTTTGTGTGTCTTACCGGTGTATCCGGGTCAGGTAAGTCAACTCTCATGCATGATATTTTGTATCGAGCTGTAGCCAACAAACTTAATCTTCATTTGGATTCCAAAGATGATGAGGCAGCGGCCCGGCATGGCAGAGTGGTCGGCAAGCACAAGGCAGTGCTCGGACTTGAGTATTTGGATAAAATAATTACGATTGACCAAAGTCCGATTGGACGGACACCGAGATCA
>CAZVNO010000152.1:0-1787 GCA_964628715.1 uncultured Gammaproteobacteria bacterium
CAGTATCTCCGTATTTTTCTTCAAACAGACCAATAGCATTTAGTCTTTTTGCCTCACTCATTGGAAGTTCTTGCCAACTAACCGGGTAATCACGTTGTATAGCGGCATTAACTAAATCTTCAGTTGCTTTTATCTCCTCTGGCGTCATCTTGCTTGGGTGAGCGAAGTCAAAACGTAACCTTTCCGGGGTTATATTACTCCCCTTTTGTTCAGCGTGAGATCCAAGCACTTTTCTGAGGGCAGCATGAAGCAAATGGGTGGCAGTGTGATATTTAACACTCATATCACTATGATCAGCCAGACCACCTTTAAACTTCTTTTCAGCTCCCTGACGTGACAAATCTTGGTGCGCCTTCAACTTCTCTCTAAAGCCATCAATATCTACACCAACATTCTTTTCGCGAGCGAGCTCTTCTGTAATTTCAATTGGAAATCCGTATGATTGATACAGATCAAAAGCTTCGTCGGCGCTTATCGCCATACCTGTTTCCACGGTTTTTAGCATCTGTTCAAACATTTTTAGTCCGGTTGCCAAAGTGCGACGAAACTTCTCCTCTTCTTTGCCTAATTCCAATAATATATATTCTTTTTTTGTTACTAGTTCAGGATAAGCATCCTTGTACATTTCAATTACTTTTTCCGAAACACGAGCGCAAAAATTCTCGGTAATACCAAGCTTTTGTGCAAAACGGACAGATCGACGCATGAGACGTCGGGTAAAGTAACCCTGGTCTTTATTTGATGGTACAGCACCGTCGCAAACCAAAAAAGTAGCGGCTCGTAAGTGATCCAAAATTACTCTGTATGCATAGGTTTCTTCCGCGTTATTGCCATATTTCTTTCCACTTATCCCTTCTAGCACGCTCCTCATCCCATCAAACAAATCAATCCGAAATACATCTTGATTATCATTGAGAGCCGCTGCCATACGCTCCAATCCACCACCAAAATCAACGTTACGCTGCTTTAATTTTTAAAAACCAGTGTCAGCTTTTTGTAATTCCATGAATACAATATTTAAAATTTCGACAAATCGGCCACAATCGCAATTCACATGACATGGCTTATCTTTCCAAAGTGAATTAGGATGGAATTCTGTATCTATTACTTCACCTCCGCCCGAGGCGGATTCGTCTTGGGCGCAAAAATCCCAAAACATTTCCGTATCAGGTCCGCCCGGTTCACCGACAGGCATCTTACTCGGGATCCCAGCACGGCTCCACCAATTTTTCTTTTCATCATAATAAAAAATCTTGCCGCCCTGGAGACCATCTTTTTCTGGAAAATCTTTTATTTCAGCTTCAATCCCAACTTCCTTAAAGAGTTTTTGCCAGATTTCAGCTGATTCGGTATCACGTGGTATTCCAAGATCTTCATTACCGCGAAAGCAAGTGAAATACAAACGATTTGGATCCAAACCAACTTCTTTTGTTAAAAACTGCCACATCCAAGGAATTTGTTCTTGTTTAAAATAATCACCAAGTGACCAGTTACCAAGCATCTCAAAAAAAGTAGTGTGGCGATTATCACCAACTTCTTCTACATCTTGAGCGCGAAAACTTTTTTGGGAATCAGTAATCCGAGTACCCAAAGGATGTTTCTCGCCCAAAAGAAACGGGATCATAGGTTGCATCCCCGAGCCGGTAAAGAGAGTTGTCGGGTCATTTTCCGGCAAAAGTGAAGCCGAAGGCACAATCGCATGGCCTTGAGATTTGAAAAAATTGAGGTATTTTTCGCGAAGTTGATTGGTGGTCAACATATATAATTATCAATATCTTACAGAATTA
>CAZVNO010000152.1:1797-2037 GCA_964628715.1 uncultured Gammaproteobacteria bacterium
TCTACCCCAAAAAAAGCACAGTAAGATTAAGGGGTGGCTGTCTGATCAGCTGGTACTGGTTCAGTTTGAGGCGGCTCAGACGACGTTGGTGTGTCTGACGGCGCGGTTTCAGTGGTCTGTTCTGGCAGTGGTTCTGAAACAGACGATGATTCTTCTGGTATGGAAGCATTACTATTATCTTCCACTGTTGAATCACATGTCGGTAATGATACTGATGAGAATGACTCTTATGTAGGAGGT
>CAZVNO010000153.1:0-2019 GCA_964628715.1 uncultured Gammaproteobacteria bacterium
AATCAGTTAGTTGCAAAGGAACTTAAAAGGTTGGTTAAAGAAATGAAAGTCTCACAGTCTATTTTTGTAGTTGTTGAAACAAGTCTTAAAAAGGCTGAACTAGAATTGTTTGAAGAATCTGCCGACAAGAGTTTTATTGAAAAAGAAGTGGAAAAAGGGAAGAAAGAAGAATTTAATACATTTAAAATTGCGGACGCCTTTGGTGGCAGGGACAAAAAGAATTTTTGGAAACTGATTGTAGATTGTAGACAAAGAGGAATCGCTGCAGAAGAAATTCACGGTGTACTGTGGTGGCAATTAAAATCAATGATACTCTCAAGTGTTTCAAAAACAGCAGAAGAGTCAGGACTAAAACCTTTTGTATTTTCTAAATCAAAAAGCTTTGCTAAAAATTTCAAAGATAATGAATTGCAAATTTTGGCTGATAAGTTTATTACTATATATCACGATGCACATAGGGGAAAATGTGACATATATGATGAGTTGGAGAAAATGGCTCTTGAAATATAAAAAATCCCACGCAACTATTCTTGAGTTGGGGGATTCGTGTTTGAGTAAAGACCTCCTACGTTATAGGGCCCAATTTTACCTTGATTAAAAAGATGTTGTGCAGATTTGGCAATCCGCCTCATCCTTTTTCGGTATTTCTTTTCTCTTTTACTAGGATTGGTGTTTGTGCTCATTCTGCTTCGGATTATATATTGAACTTTTGATAATTGTAAATAGACCTTTATTTTTTTATATTAAAAAACACCAGGGTTAAATCTGGTGTGTGAATGTGCTGAAATACCTCAATATCGAAACATGGCTTTGGCCCTATGAATGCAACCTACCATACGCCATGGTCGGAGCATACCGATGACACCAAGTGACACTGAACCAGCGCCAACTCGGGCGAACTCATTTATGTCGTCAGCTTCCATGATTCCGCCACCGCCATTGATATGGCAATGTTCGAGCATTCCCTCACGCTTGGCTTGGGCAACCCAATCGCATATTACTGGTCGAATTGGTTTACCTGACAGACCACCGGCCATGTTGGGATTTCCTCCATAACGTTGTGCCAAGGGAGAATGTTGTGGATCTTGGCTCCCGAACATCCCGACCCAGTCTATCGCACCAGGTAGCTGGCCGTAGGGAATCGTATTGGTGGGCGAGATGGCATTACAAGCCGGATGACGGGCGATTCGCAGGGCTGCTTCCATGGGTGTCAGTGCATTGATCTTGACGACTTTGGGTATGCGCAACTCTTCCGTTGCCGATAAGAGCCCTTCAGCTTCTCCTGCAAGTTCTGCAGGATTATGCTTGGTATTGGGACATGAGATATTGAGTTGGAAGCCGATATCTTTCCTTACGGATCTTCCAACAGGACTTGTGTTGAATGCATCAACGAAAGTCTTGGTGTTTTCAATCCGCTCTGTGGCTGTGACACCCTCAGGAGAGAAGGAAACCATAAACGGAGTTGGGTAATTTTCCCAACCAAACTCGTTGAGGGCTCTCTCAGCTCCGGGATTGTTGAGACCGACAGCGTTTAAAGTTACACCCAACATATACAGTCGGGGAGTTATGTAAACGCATTTCGGGAAAAAGTCGGCGGGCGTGATGCCGTCTTTTTTCATTTCCATATTGCCGCGATTTGTTGGAGGCCCTAGCCGTGGCAGTAGAGTCAGCGTTTTCATGACGGTGGTCGGTGCGCCAGGAAAAGGCGCACATCGTTGGTACCACCAACCATTACCAAAGTTTTTATGGCCTGATGCGCCCCAGCAAGGTCCGAATGTTGAAAGCATTAATCTGTGGTTTGAGTGTATCATTGGATTTTTTGGTGTGTTGTTTCAAAGAGACTGAAGTAGTTCTATCATAAACAAGTTAAAAGTAAATCACTTCGAACAACAATAGACTTTTCTAATTTTTCTGGTATATTCTTCTAATACATTATCCCTAGATTTATAGTGATTTTGTTTATCCGCCCGTAGCTCAGTCGGTAGAGCAGCTCCCTTTTAAGGAGATGGTCGTAGGTTC
>CAZVNO010000154.1:0-2014 GCA_964628715.1 uncultured Gammaproteobacteria bacterium
TAGCCCGGCCAAAACTTTTGGATCATTGATTGCAAATTGGAATGTATCTGGAATACTGTGCGTAAAATCAGCAAAAATTACGAGCGAAGCAAGTGCTGCCGAACCGATTGCGTAACCTTTTGTGACTGCTTTGGTTGTGTTACCAACAGCATCAAGCGGATCAGTGACATCACGGACATCGCTACCAAGCTCGGCCATCTCGGCAATACCACCGGCATTGTCTGTGATTGGACCATAGGCGTCAATCGTCACAATAATTCCAGCCATCGAAAGCATAGCCATCGCAGCAATCGCCACACCATACAAACCAGCCAAGCTATAAGCCGAAAGTATAGCGGCCACGATTACGAGCATTGGAGCGGCAGTTGATTTCATCGATACTGCTAGACCAGCAATCACATTTGTACCATGACCGGTTGTTGAAGCCTCGGCAATAGATTTGACCGGCTTGTAACTGGTCGATGTGTAGTACTCGGTAATCGCAACCATAAGACCAGTGACCGCAAGACCAATCAATGTGCATTGATAAATCGCGACTGTACTCAACTCAAGCATTTTAGCTTCCAAAAACAACAAGGTAAAAGGATAAAAAGCAATGGCGGCAAGAATCCCAGAGGCAATCAGGCCTTTGTACAAGGCCTTCATGATATTTTTGCTAGACCCAAGTTTAATGAACAGCGAACCGATGATTGAAGCTATAATTGAAATACCACCAAGAGCAAGTGGGTATAAAAGTAATACTGAGCTATCTGGAGCCAATAGATTGCCCAAAAGCATGGTGGCGATAGTCGTCACAACATATGTCTCAAACAAATCAGCGGCCATACCAGCGCAATCACCGACATTGTCACCGACGTTATCAGCGATCACAGCCGGATTTCTTGGATCATCTTCTGGGATACCAGCTTCAACTTTTCCGACCAAGTCAGCGCCAACATCAGCGGCTTTGGTAAAAATACCACCACCGAGACGAGCAAAGATAGAAATAAGAGATCCACCAAAACCAAGACCGATAAGTGAATGAATATCACGAGTAATACAATAAAAACCGGCAGTACCAAGAAGAGCCAAGCCCACTACCAAAAACCCAGTCACGCTTCCGCCATCCACTGCGACTTTGAGCGCTTTGGCCATACCGCCCCGAGCGGCTTCGGTCGTGCGCACATTGGCTCGAACCGATACATTCATACCAATGTATCCGGTCAAACCAGACAAAAAGGCACCAACGATGAATGCGAGCGCTGTCGTCCATCCCAAACTTGGGATCATGCCGATAATGATGAAAAGAACCAACGCGACCACCGCTACCGTGCGATATTGACGATTCAAATATGCTTTTGCCCCCTGCTGAATCGCCTTTGCGATTTCCTGCATTTTTTCATTGCCAGCCGGCAATTTCATGATCTTTTTGGCGAGCACGATGCCATAGACTATGGCCAAAACCGCACTCCCCAAGATGAACCATTCGAGGTTGGACATACCGAGGTTGATTAAAAATAGAGTTTAAATTATGGATACTAGGATATACAAAAATACGAAAAAATGCAAGGGTTAGAGTAAAAAAAGATGTTAAACCCCGCCCAACCTTTTCCTTAATTTATTTTTGCTTGAAGTAATTCCTTATAGAAAGCGAACATACCAAAAAAAGCACTAATAATGGAAAAAATGATAAAATCAAAATTAACCCTCGAAACCCCATGATAAAATAAAATACCCATACGTAAATGGCAGAACCAACAAAAGGCGCTAAAATAAAAAATATAAGATTAAATTTATTATTAGAATTCATATATAAATTAATATACCACAATTGAAATTATGTATTTTGTAATCGATCATTATGTGCAATCATTTGTAAATATAACTGCCGAGTTTCTTTTTTTAACATTTTAATAATTATTTTATCAGCATTTTTAGACTCATCAATATTTTCTAAAAAACCAAACATAATTAACTCATCAAGCTTATTTTCATTTATGCATGCAATTTCCTGTATAAAATTTAAAACTTTTTG
>CAZVNO010000155.1:0-1939 GCA_964628715.1 uncultured Gammaproteobacteria bacterium
ATTTGTTGCGCCATGTCCACCCGGTAGCCAGTCTGGAAAAAACCAAACACCGATTCGCAAACCGCCTGTGCTTAAAAAACTAGTTTTTGGAGTAATTATTCCCTCTTGCAGGGCTGCGGCTGCCATTACTGGTTTGATTGTGGAACCAGATGGGTATGTGCCTGAGATTGCTCGATTGAACAAAGGGTGGCTAGGATTTGTCGCATATTGGTCATATTTGGTTCTTGTAATTCCTCCAGAAAAATCATTATTGTCATAAGTTGGCAGAGAGACTAATGCCAGAATTTCGCCATTTTTTGGATCAATCGCAATCGCAGATCCTTTTGTCTGATGATTTGCTTCGAGAGAGTGTCGTAGCGCCTCTTCAAGTTTTTGTTCGATCGCAGCATCGATTGAAAGTGTAAGGTGGTAACCAGGTACAGGGGGTGTGAGAGCCAACTCACGCTGTTCTCGACCATAAGCGTTTACTTCAATTCTTTTTTTACCATAGGTTCCTCTGAGGTAAGACTCATATGTATTTTCTATGCCGGACTTACCTAAAGTGTCTGATGGCAGGTACCCCTCAGAGTATAGCTTATCAAGTTCTTTTTTTGTTAGTTTACCCTCATAACCTATTACATGGGAAAGCGATTGGGTTGTTGTTGGTGTTGATAAACCGCTAATTGTTGGTGCTAGATATTGTCGCTTACTTCCACGTTCGACTGAGATACCAGGTAAATCTGCGGCGGCAATTTCTATGGATAAAGCAGTTTCATAGTCCAAATTTTCCTGGATAATAATGGATTCATAACTATAATTGCCGTATTCTTCAATAAGCTGCCAGATTTCTTGCGGTGTTTTGTTGGTTAGGTTTGCAAGTTTGTTTACCAGACTATGCCTCACCTCTGTTTCCCTGGGTAGATTTTGTGGAATAATTGCCAGAGAAAAATTGGGAACATTTTTTGTAAGCTGTCTACCAATTCTATCAAAAATTAAACCTCGTTCAGCCGGGATCGGTACCACCCGCTGTCTATTTCCTTCTGCTATTAATCGATATGATTCACCTCGTACAATTTGTACAAAAAAAATTCTACTGGCAATAATTATAAAAACTGCGCATATGAAAAAGAAAAGCAGTCTAAAAGACTTTAAGTGGAAGCTGCCACCAATATGTTTTGTGCTATGCGGTGTGGCTGGTTGACGTCCGTAACTTGATTCAAACGTAAAAGACTCCTCTACCCACTCTAGAGAAGATCGGCGCAAAAGATTTGATTCAAAAGATTTTTTTTTAAAAAAAATAGCCATATTCGGTCAGCGCAAAAAAAATGTGCCCCTTTTCTTCTCTCGGGGTGCAATGAGCAAAGAAGCGGCTCCAGCCACAATTGATGTTAGTATTAGTTCCCAGCCGAAATAACGGAACATGAGTGACCATGAAATCGGTGCTGTTTCTAAAAAAACACCTGTTATTATTAATAATAAGATATAAATAATTCTGTAAAAAATTAACGAAACAGCAGAAAAAGCAAAAGCTGTATACCATGATTTGTTTATAAAAATTGATTGAGAAAGCCAATATGTGAACAAAAAACTAAGCGTGCTGGAGCATAAAATAATACCAAACGGTGTTGTTGCGTAGAGTTCTATAAAAAAATGTGTTATAAATGCAAGCCACACAGTTTGGCCAGTTTCTTTTATCATCATTAGTATTACCAAAATCATGAATATTGTGTTTAGCGCATTCCAGGGATAGGGCAAAAAATAGGCTGCACCGAGATGCAGGAAAAGCATGAAGATTACCAGAAGGACTAATTGGATTACTGCTAGTACTTTTTTCATATTTCGGTTGAGGTAGAAGACGTCAGCAATACCGAAACAACCCTCAATTTATTCAAAGATGCCAGTGGCGTTAAGACTGCCTTTTGAAATGGCTGGTAGGCCTCTTTTTCAACTGCCTCTATTG
>CAZVNO010000156.1:0-647 GCA_964628715.1 uncultured Gammaproteobacteria bacterium
TAACTGCTGAGGTAATACCTGATGTTTGGGTGTTGGTGTTGGCATTTACAACTGCAGCAATTGATGAGGAAGCAGTGGTTACGTCAGATTGTAGGGCAAGAGTACCGGAATCGAGTGTTCCGTCTGAGAGTCTACGTGTTGCAAATGACCAGACGTCAGCTGCAGATGCACCTCCTCCCCCACCAGATCCATAGTTAATGACCAGTTGTTTTCCTGCTGTTCCTGCAGCAGTCAAAGTAGAGGTTGCGACATCCCAGACATCAGCAGCAAGCGAGCCAAAACTTGTTAGGCTCCTAGTACCATTTGCCCATACTGCAGTTGGGATGGTTGCGGCAAGTGATGAAGAGGCGGTGAGGACATCAGCTTGTGTCGCAAGTGAACCAGAATCAAGAGATGCTCCAGTTATAGTACGTGTTCCGTATGCCCAGACATCAGCAACAAGTGTACCAACAGAAGTGAGTGTTCTCGTAGCACTAGTCCAGACAGACGAAGCTAGAGTTGTAGTTGAAACAATCGTAGCACCAACGACAAATGTCTTGTCGAGCTTTACCAAATCACCGTTTGGAACACTTCCGCATGCCATTTGTGCGGGCCAGACACCTTCGGGACCAGCAGATGGAACAGAGTAGCTGTAATGTGTATAACCG
>CAZVNO010000156.1:657-1937 GCA_964628715.1 uncultured Gammaproteobacteria bacterium
TCATCGAAGCCGCATTGACCTGAAGGGTTCCGCTTGGATTATATATGGAGAGCGTACAACCAGCTGTAGTTGTAGCAACAAAGTTATCATCATAAACAAACTCACCGATAACGGCGGTATCGCCTGTCGCATAACGTTCATACGCCGCATTGGCAATAAAAAAACCTGAACCGAACACAAATAAAAACAATCCTATAAAAAAAGATATCTTTAGAGACCTCTGGGGTTTAGGAAAGGTGCGGGTAGACATTATAATGTCAAAAATTCAAGAAATACTGGCCGAGCAAAATCAAACACACAAGAAAAAGATCTGAAAATTATGGTTTCTTCTTACTTTCTGTCTCGATTGGTGCATCTTTAAATGCTCCACGTAGATGCTTGATAGCATCTACAATATTTCTTGATAATTCTGGGATCTTCTTCGAGCCAAATAGTATCAAAAGTATCACCGCAATGATTATGATTTCCTTCATGCCTATACTTGTAAACATATATTCGATATTAAACTAATAATTTTTCTAATTTTTGCTTGCCAAACCTCGAATTAATAAGAATTGTAACTTCATAAAGCAAGACAAGCGGTAGCGCCATTGCTACCAATGATAGCCCATCAGTTGGTGGAAGTAAAGAAGTAAAAATGAAGATTATCAACACCGCTATACGCCTTTTCTCCCTGAGAAATTGAACTTCTACTAGACCAGATCTAATAATGAAGGTAAACACGATCGGAAATTGAAAAAGAACTCCGAGTAGGGTTGATGTGAGAACTATTTGTGACAAAAACATCCCTATATCCCATATATTCTGAATACCGATATTAACATTAATTTGAGCCAAGATAACCAGAGCATAATACATGATCGCAAAACCGTAACTAAACCCCAACACGAACAATATAAATGTTACTGGAACCAAAGAGAAAAAAAGCCCTTTCTCCCTTTTGGTCAGCGCAGGTCTTAAAAACATAAATATATTGTAGATACCTAACGGACAGGTAACAAAAAAAGCAGTGAATAGACCTATATTGATTGAAAGATCCGCAAACTGGAATGGTGATGTCGTCGCGATCACAACATCCCCTATATTAAAAAGAGAAATTATACCTCTCAAAATTGAACTTGCCGAAAAGAAACCAACCACAAAAAACAATGCAAATACAATGGCCAAGATATACAAACGTTTTCGTATATCTTCAAGGTATGGAGCGAATTTCGATACAAAATCCTTTAGTTTTTCCACAATACATAGAATAGTACACTACTATTCCGACATAATGAAGA
>CAZVNO010000157.1:0-1899 GCA_964628715.1 uncultured Gammaproteobacteria bacterium
CAGAGCAGTCTCTAGCGCCAATGCATTTGGCTTACCATCACCAGCAATTTGGATATTATCTTTTAACGAAAAATTAAACACCTCAGTTTCTTGAAGGACAACAGCTACTCGATTGTAAAAAGAACTTTTTTTGATGTCACGAATAGAAACATCATCAAAGAAAATATCACCCGTAAAATTTTCGTATTCCTTAAGCATGAGTTTAAACAAGGTAGACTTGCCTGCGCCAGAGAGACCGACAATCCCAATTTTCTCACCACGATTGATATCAAATGACACATTGCGAAGAACAATATTATCGCCATATCCAAACGACACATTATTCAATCGAATTTTTTTCCAATTTATCGGAAAATCAATCTTGCTGGTGTTATCGTCAATTTTAATTTTTTCTTCAAATATAGTTTGCAAACGAAAAATATTGTAGCGTGCGATTGTAATATCTTGGGACAAGTCAGATAAATCTTCAATAGATGTACGAACACCGGTAAAATAAAAATTAAAAAGCACCAAAAATCCAACTTCGTACTGTCCACTCGCGATACCAAAAGCAATAACTACAAAAGCCGCGACACGGAACACCTGGGTTGCATATCCTTGCGCTCCGGATTTGAAACGAAAATGGAACACACGAGTGCGGACAGAGGAAATAATTCTCCTTTTCTGCGCTTCAAGCAAAGTATACAGACGATCAAACATTCCCATCACCTTTACGCTCCTCACGTTATTCAATACCTCAAATGAAAGGCCGTCAAAATCTTCTTCTTCTTGATTAACTTTACGCGCCGCTTTGTGAGCACGGGCAGACAAAGGTATTGATACGATCGTATAAAAAACCATGTAAAAAACCATAATCAGTCCAACTTTGAGATCAGTTACAGCCAAAATAGCTGTCATTCCGATAAAATTTATGCTTGACTGGATAATATTGTCCGCCCAAATTCGAATTAAGCGTTCAAGTCCTTCACTACCACTCCTAATGCGTTTTAATTTGTTTCCGGTATTTTCTTTCTCATGCCAAGCAATATCCAAAAGACTCAAATGTTTAATGGCTCTTAATTGATTATCAAAATTTGTTTTCACTGCAACTTGATAACACACAAATTTGGCGATCTGACGCACTGTTATAACATACAGGTAGGAGAACAACCATTTGGCGATGAGCAACCAAAAAGGATACAGCGAATCCCCAATACGATAATGACCGAAGAAACCAATCATGCTTGCCATGGTGTACAAATTGTACAAAGACATGATATCAGATGATATTCGCAAAAAACTCCCAAATAAAAAACTGTTCCGATATGGACTCGTGCTTTTTTGAATGATTCTAAGCAAATTTAGGTATGAATATCTGTTCTCTTCTTTAGGCATAAATAAAAAATATCTTTTTGAATTTTACCATGAGGGCAATCACTATACAAATATAATGATATGGAGCCATTGCTTAATATGAAAATCTATGCTATGCTGGCAAGATTAACGATATTCATGGCATAAAAATGTACCTATGGACAAGTTTAACAAAGGCAAAAAATTTGGTGGCGGTAGATCCTTTGGCGGTGGATCTTTTGGTGGTGGACGCGGCGGATTCCGTGACGGCCGAAACGGTGGACGACCACCAATGTTCAAAGCAACCTGCAGCAAGTGCGGACGAGACTGCGAACTTCCATTCCGACCAACCGGCGAAAGACCGGTATTTTGCAGCACCTGTTTTGAAGAACAAGGTGGTGGCAATGACCGACCAAACAAATTCCCAACAGCCGAACGCTGGGAACGCCCTCGCTTTGAAGACAAACAAATGCATGACGCAATCTGCAGTAAATGCGGAGCCAACTGCCAAGTACCTTTCCGACCAGTCCCGGGAAAGAAAGTATTCTGCGAAAATTGGTTTGAAAA
>CAZVNO010000158.1:0-1879 GCA_964628715.1 uncultured Gammaproteobacteria bacterium
GAATGAGGAAAGAATTTATCGATTCGATGTCAGTACAAAAATTGATCATATCGAACAGATTGATCCAGTGACCCGAAAAATACTTGCGTCTTCAGATTTGAATGAAGGTCCCTCGGCTCGTGTTGGCTCGCTCGGGACAAACATCAGACCTCTGTCTGATGTTTGGTTCTTTCCGGCAAAACATTATATCGCGAGCCCCTCGGCGCGTGAACGTGCGTTTGAGAGTATAAATGGGGAATTGAAAGATCAGTTGGCCTTATTTGAAAAAAAAGGAAAAGTACTTGAGCATGAGCGATTGAAGCGTCGAGTCAAATATGATTTGGAGATGATAAAAAATATCGGTTATTGCAATGGGATCGAAAATTATTCTCGACATTTTGATAATAGAAATGCGGGTGAACCAGGGTATACACTACTCGATTATTTTCGTCATGGTTCGGGAAAATTTTTGACAGTTATTGATGAATCACACGTAACAGTCCCGCAAATTCGCGGCATGTATTTTGGCGATCGCGCGCGCAAGGATACTTTGGTCGAACATGGGTTTAGGTTGCCAAGTGCCCGTGACAATCGGCCGCTCCAATTTGATGAGTTCGAAGCGCGAACAGAGCAGACAATTTATGTTTCAGCCACACCAACTGAGTATGAGATTCATGAAAGCGAACAGATCGTTCAGCAGATTGTGCGTCCGACTGGATTGGTTGATCCGGAGATTATAATTCGACCGATTACACCAAAGCACCTGAGCACCGTAGCACCTGAGCACACTTTGTCTCAAATTGAAGACCTGCTGATTCGGATTGATGAGAGAATTAAGGCAGGGGAACGTGTCCTTGTGACCACCTTAACAAAAAAGATGGCCGAGGATTTGACCGATTATTTGAAAGAAAAGAAAGTATCGGTTAGTTATTTGCACAGTGATATTGATACGCTCGAGCGCATTGATATTATTATGAAATTGCGTCAAGGAAAGATTGATGTAATTGTCGGTGTAAATTTGCTCCGTGAGGGACTTGATATGCCGGAAGTGTCTCTAGTGGCTATTCTTGATGCTGACAAAGAAGGTTTTCTTCGCTCAGAAACCAGTCTTATCCAGACTATCGGCCGTGCGGCACGCAATGTGAATGGACAAGTAGTTTTGTATGCCGATCAAATTACCGGTTCGATCCAGCGTGCAATTGATGAAACACAGCGTCGCAGAAGTATTCAAATTGCCTACAATGAGAAACATGGCATAACTCCAAAAACAATTCAAAAAACCATTCGGAATATTTTGGAAGAGTTTGGCATATCTAGTCCAGAAACCAAAGCAAAGAAAGGAAAAGGCCGCGAACGTCAGACAGCGACACTTGAACTTGATCTTTTGGGCGATGCCAGACCAATCGAAAAGATTTTGGCAGAAAAAGAAAGACAAATGAAAGAAGCGGCGCATGATCTTGAATTTGAATTAGCGGCAATTTTGCGTGATGAGATTCATGCGCTTCGTGAAAGACAAAAAAAGCCGAAGAAAAATAAGAGATAAGGGGTAGGCGATAAGAGATAGGTGATATGAGATATAAAAAATTAATTGTTAGTATTTGTGCGCTGTTTTTTTTGGGATCTGCTTTTGTTTTGTACACAAATCTTATTATACTATCGTACCAAAAAAATATCTCGCCTCTCGTATCTCAAATTTCAACAAGCACGGCAATTGTTGTATTTGGCGGAGGTATTAGTGGTGATGGTGGTGTAAGTGATATGGCAATAACTCGAATGAAGGCTGGTGTCGATTTGTACAAAGCTGGTAGGGCAGACAAGATTGTAATTACCGGCGATGATGGTCGGTTTCGGGCAAATGAAATGACTCCAATGTTGGCTTATGCACGGAGTAATGGTGTGC
>CAZVNO010000159.1:0-641 GCA_964628715.1 uncultured Gammaproteobacteria bacterium
AAAGAAAGGAGGGGCTGACATCGGTTCACTTTTACAAGTGACTCGATGTCAGCCGACAAGCGCCGAAAGGCGTTTGTTTTTTTTGACTTTAAAATAACGTGTTGTTATAGTTTTATTCGGAGGTGGGGATGTTCAAAAGTATGATCAGCATCGCCGCTGCGGCCGCCGCCGTCACGCTTGTGACAGCTGTTCTCGTGTATGTCTCTTTCCATCGGCGCCCCTTCGAGGAGTGAAGATGGATGGCGAAACCTGCCCTCGCCCTGGTCTTCGGACTGGGGCGAGGCTCTTCTTTTTTATACCAGACTCTCAGTAATTTTTTTTCCAATCTTGTTAAACTTGTTGTGTTCTTCCATAATTCCATTTTTACTTTGGATACGCAATAGATCGCTACCAGGTGCAGTGTTGGTATATTCAATAGTATCGAACTTGAGAGATTGCAAACGTTCAATTACGTCTCTCTGAACCATTGGCTCTGAACTCTGAACAGGGGGTTGAACTCGCAAAATTATTTGGGCGCCATCATTGATTTTTATAATATCAAGATTATGGTTTAGGTCTAAGAGTGACGCTAAGTGTGCTTCGAAGGTTGTTGATGGTTCCATTGTTCCATTGTTCCATTGTTCTTTGTTTTTTGCTTCCTG
>CAZVNO010000159.1:651-1849 GCA_964628715.1 uncultured Gammaproteobacteria bacterium
CAATCAAGTATAGTTTATCTTTGTCTTCATCGAGTACAACATCAATCCCAAACAATCCTTTCCAGCTGGAAGCCATAAGACGTAGGCCGACAGCGGTGGCGATATCGCAGTATTGTTTTTTTTGATCTGGAGAAAGCAGTTTGTCTGGTAGGGACCAATCATTGCCAATGGTTGAAAACGGCTGGTCAGTAAAAGGAGTCAGGCCGGTGATTTGGTAATTAATATTTCCGATTAATATTTTTTCTTTTGTTACTACATTATTGTTCGTAAACATTGGTCCTTTTATATAATCTGTAACGCGCACAGGGCGATCGGGAAATTTTTCTTGGATTAGCTTGAGGTCTGTTTCCGTTTGAATAAAAAAAGTTCCTTGACCGGTATGGGCACGATTGAATTGCAATATAAAAGGCAAATTATCCCATTTTATTTCTTTGCATATAGCAATTCGATGCGGTGGTAAATATTTTGTCAGTTCACCGAGCCATTCAATTTGGGAAATTTTTTCTTCGACTTTGTTTGCTAATGCTGCCGAAGGATTGAGAAGTTTCCAATCGTGTTTTTTACAGATGGTTTCGATTTGTGAGGTGTTTTTGAAAACAAGAATATTTTTTATTGAATTTTCTTTTATAAAATTTTGAGCAAGCTTGTTTTCCAAGATTTCTCTTGTGTCCAAGACCTCTGTTTCTTCGATGAGTAGCACATTTGTTCGACCGTTTGCAATCCGTTTGGCAAATGATGTTGAATTTGAGATAATAAAATAGCCTGAGGTATCAAGCGGTAGGCCAAGCGCCCGCTCAATGTCGCGGGTAACATATACGATCGGATTTGATTTTAGGGTACTAGCCAGTGTTTCCATAGTTTGTAGAGTATAAGCTATTTTAGCTCTCTTGGGAAGAACATATATATGAATGAATTATACACACAACTGAAGGTTTTTGGCCACGTAAAGGCAAATGAACCAATGAGTAAACATACAACGTTAAAGATCGGCGGTCCGGTGGATTATTTTTTGACTGTTGATTCCACAGATAATCTGGTTGAGGCTTTGAGATTTCTTGGTGGTGAAGGCGTGCCATATTTTATATTGGGTGGTGGAAGCAATATGCTCGTTCACGATGAAGGATTTCGGGGGGTGGCCATAAAAATAAACAATAAACAATTAACAATTAACAACGATATTGTTGAAGCTGACGCCGGG
>CAZVNO010000160.1:0-1777 GCA_964628715.1 uncultured Gammaproteobacteria bacterium
TCTGTTCAGGTAAAGATAGAAATTCGTGAAGCATTGGCACGGGTGAAAAATTGGTTTGGCGTTGCTATGTTATCACCAAAATCACCGGTGGATAACGACCTTCGTTTGCAGTCATAATCCTACTTTGGATTTAGAAAAATAAAAAAGCCCCCATTGGGGGCTTTTTTATTTTGTACTATTCTAGGTATACCTCGGTGTCATTGCTGTATTTTGTGCAGATATCGTTGTTACTATTTTCTGTTAGACAAATTCGGAAATGAATAGTACCAGGCAATAGGTCACGCCAAATCATTTCACGGTTTGTGTAGAATTGTCGGAACCATTTGTGCTTGCCGTCATTAGTTGGATATGCATCAGGACCAGACACAATAATAAATTTATTTGTTTGGTCTAATCCTTCTGGGGCTGACCAGGACAATTTTACAGATCGATCGGTTTGGGCCTGAGCTGTTAGGACAAGTTCTCCAGAAATATTGGATGTTACTGGCGCCGGGTTCGTGTTGTTATCCTGTACTTCATTTGGCGTCGGCGTCGATAGCCCCGGTGTTGGAGTGGTATTGTCTGCTGGTACAGTGTCAGCATCTTTTATGCCGATATTTCCATCGTTACTGTCAGTTGTTTGACTGCAGCCAGCACCGATAAGTAGTATGGCGGCACTAATACTTACCAAGGCAAGGTATTTTTTTTGCATATATTTAATATGAGTGATTTAATTGCTACTGACTTATTGTATAGGTCAATTTGGTAAGTAGCAAGGATGTTTATCCACATTGATCCTCTTTGAAATAAAAAAATATGGTATAATTCTATTCCTAGAAGGAGTATAAGTGCTGGTATGAAAAATAGCTTGCGCAAAACTTTTTTACTTTTTGGCCTAATTTTCGCTTTATTTGGATCGTTTAGAGTTGGCCCACCTCTGGGTACCCAAAAAGAAACAATTGCTTTGGCATCGAATCTCAATTTAACTACATCATCAATTCAGACAGATATATCTCAGAATCAGGAAACTTCAGAGCCAGCTTGCTTCTTTGGTACTGGGGTTCCATATAGAGCCGTCGGAACCAAAACAATTTATTTGGTTACGCCGCAATGCACCAAATATCCTTTGCTCGGGGTTAATGCTTTTTATTCTTTTTTAAGTTCATATAAAAGTGTCGTGGAAGTTCCAACTGGTACGTTAAATACTGTTCCTCTTGATTTAAAAATAAAATCAGCCGGTTGGGGCCCAAAGAAAGTTTTTTTGAATGGTACGATTGTCAGAGACGAGGGGGCTGAGATTTACTATTTACTAATGAATAAAACTCTTTACCCTTTTGCCTCGGTTGACGTTATCAACTCTTTTGGTTTGAGGGTAAAATCTGCGCAGGATGTGGACCCGCTTTTTATAAGTAAATATAGTATTGGTCGTACTTTGGATACATTATCAGATCTTCCAGTAGCAACAGTATTTAAATATCCAAACTCTCCTCGTCTTTATTTGCTAGATAGAGATAATGATGGAAAATTAATCAAAAAATATATTGCCTACTATAGTTTGTTTAGTCGTAATTATTCAGTCATCCAGATAGTACGATTTCCAAATAATTATGTTGTTCCTTATGGATCGCAGAGATCAATCTTAACTTCAAAAGTCATAAAATCAATTATTCAATCATCAGTAGACACAAGTCTGCCACAGAAAGATCTTGGTTCAAATGAAAAAAGTACTGGTAATCAGAATGAAAGTAATAATCAGGATGTATCTGTGCGACCGCCTAATTCAGTTGATAATAGTTTA
>CAZVNO010000161.1:0-1682 GCA_964628715.1 uncultured Gammaproteobacteria bacterium
CGGGCGGGGTTCGAACCCGCGACCGTTAGCTTAAAAGGCTACGGCTCTACCAGCTGAGCTACCGGGTCTTGTGGCTTTTTCGCGAGGCTTATTATATACGATTTAAGAAAAAAGTCAAAAGTTTGTCCATATTTGATTATTTAGGGTATTATATAGGCTGTCAACCCTTATTCATTAGCCAATATTTATGCTTCCAAAAAAATACCTAAATAAGCTTCGCGGTACCTCCATAATTATGCGCTTCTTAGGCGTGATGTCATCAAAACGTCTGATGATGCATTGCACCATGCAAAAAGAGCTGTTTTTGCTCTCCAAAGGCAAAATATAGCTGAAGCAGAAGAAAAATTAATCGAATCTGAAAATCTTCTTAAAAAGGCTAAAAAAATGGCATCCGGAAGTTCTAGTACCCATGACGAAGGCGCCTATTTGGCAGCGCTCGAAGAATTTGTCGAAGCGACTTTATTTTATCAGTTTGTTACCACTGGAAAAATAGGTGAAGTAAAGGCCTTTGCTATTTCTGGTGAAAGTTATTTGGCAGGTCTTTGTGATTTGCCTGGCGAATTGTACCGTTATGCGATTGCGGCCGCAACTCGTCATGATATGAACATGGTAAAACAGTGTAATGATTTGGCGAGTGATATTATTGGCGAGCTGATCGAGTTCAACCTAACCAACTATCTGCGGAATAAATTTGATCAGGCCAAGAGTGCTGCGCAAAAATTGGAACAAGTTGTTTATGAAGTTAGTTTGCGGGAGTTGGAAAAGTAAACATAGTTTTTATCGTTGATATAAGATACTTTTTGGTATACAATATAGTCATGTCAGATCTAAAAAATATAATAAAAAAAATTTTGCCTAAACCGCTTATAAATTTGCGTCATCTTTTTTTTGCCTGGTGGGGGAGTGTAGTCTATCGCAATCCATCTGAAGAAATTTTTGTCATTGGCATTACTGGAACAAGTGGCAAGTCTAGTACTGCTTATTTTTTGCGTCAGATTTTGGAGTCGGCCGGTATTATCGTTGGTTCGCTTTCCACAATTGATTTTTGTATTGCCGGCAAAAATCAATTGAATGATCAAAAAATGACCATGCTTGGACGGATGCAGATACAAAAATATCTTCGGCAAATGGTAGGCGCTGGCTGTCAGGTTGCTATTGTTGAAACTACTTCTGAAGGTGCGGTTCAATCCCGGCATCGGTTTATAAATTATGACACTATCATACTTACGAACTTGTATCCAGAGCATATTGAATCTCATGGTAGTTTTGAAAATTATAAAAAAGCAAAGCTCGGCATTTTTGAATACGTGGCTAATCAAAAATTGAAAAAGAAAAGTTTTGGTTTAAATATAGAGAATAAAAAAAATGGCAAGATTTTGAAAACTGCCATTGTGAATGGGGATTGTGAATACGCCAATGAATTTTTAAATTTTTCGTTTGGTAAAAAAATTACTTTTTCTTCGGCTGATTCTCTACCAAGCACAGTTTATGGAGAACATAACGCCCAAAATATTGCTGCCGCGGCAACAGCCGCAAAAACGGTGGGTGTTTCTAGTGAATTGGTTCGGGGCGCTGCGCTAAAATTGCAAAATCCACCAGGCAGAATTGAATTTATAAAAGAAGCGGAAAAGCATGGTTTCAAAGTTATCATTGATTATGCTTTTGAACCAGTCGCGATTGCG
>CAZVNO010000162.1:0-1421 GCA_964628715.1 uncultured Gammaproteobacteria bacterium
ATATCCGTATCGGATATGTTTCATTGGGTATGCGAGTCTACTCTTACCCAAATCAGTTCTTTTGATTTCTTCAGCCCCATGTGCTTTGAGCTGGGTTTCGATCTGTGCAGCAATCGGAGCTACCTCGTCTTCAGCAAGGGTCCCTGGAAGTACGCACAATCTCTCATACTTTTTCATAACTTTTGACCTTTCAAAAATACACGTTAAATTAAATATTTTTAGATACTCTTAACACCAATTAACGACCGCGCATACTATAGCAGCCAAATCAAACTTTGTCAATATTCCGTAATTAACAAAAGAAATTATTCTAAGTACCCTAATTTACCTAATTATTCTAAAAAAAATTCCACTCAATCATTCGCTTATTAATTAGAATAATTTAGATCAATTAGAATAATTTCTTTTGGCTTTGTAATGTGCTATACTATGCATTGATTAGTCGAGTATCAACTCACTTTCTTATGCTACCTTTGGAAGAATTTAAAAAACTTCTTGCTAAAAAATTCAAATTAACTGCTGTACAAATTGCTACCCATCTTGAAGATGCCCAAAACCGAGGCCGTGATTTGGAAACGTATTTGGTTGAAAAAAATGTGGTCAAAGAAGATGCACTATATGAGGCAGTCGCTGAAGAATATGGATTATCTCGAATTTCTTTGAAAGGGCGCGATATTCCTTCTGAAACATTACATGAATTGCCCGAAGCATTTGCCGAAGCACACCACATTGTAGCATTTGAAAGCACTCCCACGTCCCTCAAAATCGCGCTTACTGATCCGACCGATGTGCAAACCATCGAATTTATACGCAGAAAAAGTAGAAAAGATCTTGAGGTCTTTATTACTACTCCTCACGAAACCAAAGAAGCTTTGCGCAGATACCGATCAAACCTCAAACAAGAACTCAGTCAACCACTTGCACACTCAGACCCCACCGACCTCAAAAAAGCCGCAGAAGAACTCCCAATTATTAATATTGTTAATTCGATTCTTGAACACTCAGTATTTGAGAACTCAAGTGATATACACATCGAACCGACCGAGCTCGATGTGGTGGTTCGATTTCGCATTGATGGAATACTCCGTGAAATGATGCACCTACCAAAAACAGTCCAAAGTGGTATTGTTGCGAGAATCAAAATTCTTTCAAATTTAAAAATTGACGAACACATGATTCCGCAGGATGGGCGATTCAAAATATCTGTTCAAGGAGAAACATTATCGTTTCGTGTCTCAATCATTCCAGTATACGACGGAGAAAAGATTGTTATGCGTCTTCTTCACGAAGGACAAAAACCATTAACACTTGATGAACTTGGATTTTTACCTGGAATTAAAGAGCTTGTTGATGAGGCTATTGAAAAACCTCACGGCATGGTATTGGTAACCGGACCAACAGGGTCGGGAAAAACTACGACG
>CAZVNO010000162.1:1431-1665 GCA_964628715.1 uncultured Gammaproteobacteria bacterium
CCGATCGAATATCCTGTGACAGGTATTAATCAAAGCCAGATCAATCCTAAGGCTGGTTTTACCTTTGCATCAGGCCTTCGTTCCTTCCTTCGCCAGGATCCTGACATTATTATGGTGGGAGAAATTCGTGATAAGGAAACTGCGGAAATCGCAATCCACGCTGCAATGACTGGACACTTGGTTTTATCAACGCTACACACCAATGACGCTCCTACCACAATTCCCCGCTTGCTC
>CAZVNO010000163.1:0-1656 GCA_964628715.1 uncultured Gammaproteobacteria bacterium
TTTGACATTTGATACGATTTATCATGAGCATCTAAATTTTTTGGCTATTCGTCCGCTTTTGCGTTTGTTTGAACAGTTTGACATGGAAATTTTTGATGTAAAAATTGTTCCATCACAAGGCCAATCAATTCGAGTATTTGTCGGACATCGTGGTATGCATCCGGTTACAAAAGCAGTGCACGAATGCATTTTAAAAGAGATAGATCTTGGTTTGAATAAAATTGAAGCGTATAAATCTCTCGCGGAAACAGTTCATGTTCTTTCTGATTTGAAAGCGCGTGGCAAAAAAATTATGGCGTATGGCGCTCCAGCAAAAGGAAATACCGTTCTTAATTATTATGGGATTGGTACCGATATTCTTGATGCGGCGCTCGATGAGCTACCTAGTAAACAAGGTCTTTGTACTCCGGGCATGCATGTGCCGGTTGTAAGCCGCGAGTATATCTTACAAAATGAACCTGATGTGTATCTGCTTTTGGCATGGAATTATGCTTCCGTTATTTTTGAAAAGGAGCATGATTTTCTGGAAAAGGGCGGTGTATTCGTTTTGCCGACCGGAGATGTTTTGAGCTTAGAAAATAATATTTCCGGTTCAAGCGGTACTCCTCAACAAAGACCAACTAAAAAGTTTTTGATTGCCGGTGGTGCTGGTTTTATTGGTTCCAATTTTATTCGGCATATTTACAATTCTTATCCTGAATACCAGATATATAATTTAGATTTACTGACTTATTGTGGAAATCAAGATAATTTGGCTGATATTGAAAAAGCAGAGTTAAAAAATAGCGATGGCTCTCGCAGATATATTTTTGTTCAAGGTGACATCTGTAATAAAGAATTGGTTGATCGGCTTATTGGTCAGGAACACTTTGATGTTGTGGTAAATTTTGCCGCTGAATCACACGTCGATCGTTCACTGTCATCGGCTTATGATTTTATTCGTACCAATGTTGTCGGTGTACACACTCTTCTTGAAGTTTGTCGTAAACACAAAGTACCGCGCTATGTGCAAATTTCAACTGATGAGGTTTATGGTGATATTGCAGAAGGATTTGTCGATGAAAGTGCGCCACTAAACCCGAGCAATCCTTACGCAGCCTCAAAAGCCAGTGCGGATGTGCTCATCAGATCATACATGCGAAGTCACAATTTTCCAGCTGTGATTATTCGCGGATCAAATAATGTTGGGCCATATCAGTATCCAGAGAAATTGATCCCTTTGGCTATATCAAATTTTCTTGAAAATAAAAAAATGCCAATTCATGGTGATGGTTTTCATGTTAGAAGCTGGCTCTATGTGGAAGATTTTTGTCGAGCGATTGATCGTGTGGTTCATGACGGGAAACTGCATGAGGTGTATAATGCCTCTGGTACGCCAAAAAGTAATTTAGAAGTTCTGGCGGCAATTCATTCATACCTAAAATTACCAGAACCGTT
Source organism: uncultured Gammaproteobacteria bacterium (assembly GCA_964628715.1). GTDB lineage: Bacteria > Patescibacteriota > Patescibacteriia > Magasanikbacterales > UBA922 > JAHFIC01. The sequence continues at coordinate 1,438 of CAZVNO010000163.1, forward strand.
GGATTCATATAAAATTCATACCAAAGATCGTCCTGGTGCGGATCGAAGATATTCACCGGCCGCGCACAAAATAAATACGGATTTAGGCTGGAGTCCTGTATATGATTTTGACAAAGCAATTAAGTCAACCGTAGATTGGTATATGATGCATGAAGATTGGTGGCGTGATCTTAAAAGACAGCAGGGATTCCTGGATCATTACAAGCGTCAGCAGGAAGC
>CAZVNO010000164.1:0-688 GCA_964628715.1 uncultured Gammaproteobacteria bacterium
CTAGATTTAGGATAATTTTTCCCATTTTTGTTTGTTGAAAATCATCTGGTGCAACATATTCTATTCTACTCTCCGCAAAAGAATTTTCATACAGTTTATTTTTTATTGTGGCAGAAGTGGAGACTATACCAACCTTTTTCATATTTTCTGATTTCAAAAAATTGATCGTCTCCTCCACAATACTCAATACGGGAATAGAAACTGCTTTTCTTATATCTTCAATAAAGACGTGCAAAGAATTGCAGGGCATCACAATAAAATTGGCTCCCGCTTTTTCTAACCTCTCGGCTTCTCTGATTAGGAAAGGCATAATTCTCTCAATTCCGATATTTTTTGCAATGGCATCCTCTTCTATCTCATAAGGTAGTGGAACGCTAGAGATGATAATTGGTGGTCTAGCCTCAGTGTTTCTTTTTTGACAGGCAAAAACAATATCTAAGTAAAACTCAGAAGTAGTTTCTGGTCCCAATCCTCCGATGATACCAACTGTTTTCATAGTGTCTATCATAGTTGATCTTTATCAAAAAATCTACGGCTAAATTCAAGACCCTTTTTTATGGCCTTTAGTGATATAAACTCGCTGGCGGAGTGAGCTCCGCAGTCTTGGTCGGCGAGCGGTATCATGACTTGGGGAGCTTTTATTATTTTGGCAAAGTCGTTTACGATTGGCAGTGTGCCACCACTGCTT
>CAZVNO010000164.1:698-1649 GCA_964628715.1 uncultured Gammaproteobacteria bacterium
CCAAATTTTTTGGATTTTGCTTTGGTGCAGAGCGGATATTTATTTTGGCGCTTGATCGGCACGGTATGCTATTGCGAAAGCCGTCGCCGTTGTAGCCAGAAGTAAACCCAGTTATTTCTATGGCTGGACCTAGACCAGTTGGATTGCTAGAGACATCAGCTGATTTTGTACCAATGTAAAAGTTTGGCACCAAGATTTTTCTCTTAGGTCCGTGAAATTTAGCAATAATTCTTGCTAGTTCTTCGGCGGCATTGTTTGCCGATCCGCCGTATAGACCAGAGTGTAAATCATCTGGAGCGGTTGTCAGACTGATTTCCATATTTGCCACACCTCTGAAACTTTTTTCTAACACTGGTGAAAGATTGTCGCTGAGTTCGCCATCGGATATAACGATGCAGTCACAAGCTAGATCTTTGCTGTATTTGCGAACAAATTGACCTAAATCCGGAGAGCCAGTTTCTTCGTTGCCTTCAATCAGGAAGGTAATGTTGTAGCCGAGACTCTTTGTTTTGATTAGATCTGCAACTGCCAAAAGGTGCATAAGTATTTGACCTTTGTTGTCGGCCGAGCCTCTGCCAAAAAGTTTTCCATTTATATTGGTGAGCCTGAATGGGTCGCCGATCCAACCGTCTTCTTTGTTTGATGGCTGAACATCGTAGTGTCCGTAAACTAAAATCGTCTCAAGTTTTGAATCTTGGGGCGTTTTTGCGATTATGATTGGGTTAGCAAAACCCTCAATAACTCTGACACTCATTTTGTTTGCAACACAAAATTTCTCAATAAACGAGGCGCACTCTTCAATTTTGAGTTTGTAGCTACTGCCTGCTGAAACGCTCGGAATAGCGACAAATTTTTGTAATAATTCTAAATATTTTTTCATTGTTTTATTTTAATAATAATTAACCGATGTTAAATAAATTAAATAAGAAGAGGGGTAGCCGGATTTGTATC
>CAZVNO010000165.1:0-1632 GCA_964628715.1 uncultured Gammaproteobacteria bacterium
TACATGTATACTGGCCATGTATTGGATTCGTCCGGTGTTCCCGGCCAACTGCCGGGTCCGCCAACGGCAACATTAGCAAGAATAAAAAATGGTTTATTCGCCGCAGTGTTTGGTTTGCATGTTACATACGGTACATCATCAAAATAATACGTTATTCCGGTTGGTTGCCAATCAACTCCGTATGTATGGAAATCTTTGGTAATATCTACTCCCACATCACGCCATGCGCCGCACGCTTCACTTTTGTCCAATGGATGGGATGCGTGGCGGATTGAGGTGAGGCCGCCTTCACCCAATGGGTTTTGTCCACCAAAAGCTTCAAAAACATCAATTTCCGGTGGCCATGATTTGTCTGCCGGTAAAAGCCAAAATGCTGGCCAGACGCCTTTGCCTGTTGGTAATTTGGCGCGGATTTCGAAATAACCGTATAGTTGTGAAAAAGAATACTCTGTTGTCAAAAGCCCAGAGGTATAGGTAGCCCATGATCCAGCGGCTTTCAAGATTGCTTCATCTGAGGGCTTGACCTCTATAGCCATCACTCCGTTTTTTACGGAAAATGGGCTCTGTGCGTTTGTCTTTATGTCGGACTGGCTATTTAGATAATCAATAAAATTTTGATCAATATATATTTCAGCTTCCAAGTTTGCGGGTGATGTGCGTGAACAAAATTGGTACACAGTCTGCCATATCCCGCTTCCGCCAGAGTTGCAAGTCACATTACCAGAAGCATCAACATATCTGCTAAAAGAATCAAATTCTTCTGAAAATGTAAGTTTCATGTTGCGTAATAAAATTTGTTTTGGTGTTTCAATGATTACAGTCGGTTTTGGTATTTGTGGTATCGGCCTCTGTGGTTCGAAAATAGCTGTAGTGGTAAGTTCTGGTATTTGGTTTACGGTTGAAGTTGGTTTTGTTTGCGTAGATGAGGTTGTGTATTGATTGGTTGGAATTGAGTCGATTTTTTTAATCGTGAACGCAGAATAAATACTCACTAGTATGAGAATAAAAGCAAAGATTGAAAAAAACATTTTTGCGTATGGATTATTCATATTTAAAGTATACCATAATATATAGTAAAAACTAGCACGCCTAAAATAGAAAATATGTATAAACCGGCTGTTTGTACTCGCCAAAGGGCAAAGTAGGGCTGTCCACGTTTGGCGTCATCTAGCACGAGGTAAAATTTAAACAACATAAAACTGTTTGCAATAATGTTAAAAATAATCCAAAATAAAATAGAAAAATAATTTAGATTAAAAATTTGGTATTGTTCTTTTCGAATAACAATACCAACAAATGCGATATAGACAAGTACGTAAGCCGCATTAAATATAACCAGATTTCTAAAATCTTTTGATATCTTTAATTTTTTTGCATTTGTCGGTTGCCAATCAACCGCTCGTTTGATAAATGCTGTGATAACCGCATGGCAATAAGCGTATCCGTTTGCGGTTCTGGCCAAGAAGTTGCCAATGCGCGGGGATCCGATGCGAAATAACGGCATAATCAAAAATGAAAAAATAATAGATGGTAGGAACGGGATTGAATCGCCAAAAGTGATTTCACTGCTATGACTGAACAAAACAAAAAAACCTTGAAATGAAATAATTATTGCTAGCGGAAAGCTAAGAT
>CAZVNO010000166.1:0-1602 GCA_964628715.1 uncultured Gammaproteobacteria bacterium
AAACGCATAACAGTTTTTTCTTCACTCCAGCCCATGAGTTCACAGTGATAATGAATTGGCGCCATCCTGAATATTTTTTTGCCCAGGAAATGGCGGCTAAGGATTTGGAGGACAACACTCGCGAGCTCGACGTAAAAAATAAAACCGAGGAAGGGGAGGAGAAGCATGCGATTGATAACAATCGCATTGATCGCCATCAAGGCTCCGAGGCCAAGCGAGCCCACATCGCCCATCTGGAAACGAGCCGGCTTGATATTGAAATATGTGTAGGTTAGGAGTGCGCCTACTGTAGTCGCATTCAAAATGGTAATTTCAGGATAACCCCCAAGCCAAGAAAGGAGAGTGAGGGCAGAAAAGGTTGTAATAAGTGCGCCTCCAGCCAGACCGTCCATGCCATCGGCGACATTAACTGCGTTTGCTGTTAATACCACAAATCCAATGATTAATGGTATTATCCACCAACCGATATGCACAAAACCATCAAACGGAATTTGAATATTTTGCCAGTTTTCACCGAGTTTGAAATAAATCCACCAAGCGGTTATGCCACCGGCAATAAATTGAAATAATAATTTTTCATGAACGTGCACACCTTTGCCAGGGTGACGAGAAAGCCAGACTGACGTGCGTTTGAAAATTGCCCATGGTAGTGTAAGCGTATACCACACCCGCATTTTTAATTCTTTGTGGACACGAATAAGCGTTAGTACTTGTGAGAGTTTGCGACTGCGGCGTTCGTGTCCGTAAATATGAAGAATATCGTCAATGCCGCCGAGAAGTGCGGATAGAAGCATCACGCCGATTGGTACCCAAGTAAACTTTCTTTCCCAGTTGAAAAGCATGGTAAGCACAGCGACCGTGACCACAACTAGGAGTCCGCCCATGATTGGAACACCGCGTTTTCTGGCTCGTTCGCCAATACCCATTGTCCCATCAACATCATCGTGTCTGGTTAATTTGTATTTGTAGAGTAATTTGGTAAGTATCGGCGCCCATAAAAAAGATAAGATGCAAGAAAGAATGCCAAATCCAATGGCAGTTCGTAAAAGGATGAGTGAAGTTATCATCATAGGGTAGGCATATCATAGCAGAACGAAGCCTTTTTTTCAATATGCCTTTAGTCTTCTGATAAGAAGAGTTTTTGCGTAGATTGCTCGTTCTAGGGTTTCATTTTCTTCGCCACTTTTTCCGGACTCATTCCAGATTTGATCTGTGAGTGATTTTTTTTGATCCAGAATTTCAATTGTCCCTTGTCGAACGCCGTGGTTATACAAACCATCTGCGCGCCAGTCCAATGCATGCGTATAATTTATTTTTATTATTGACTTATCATTTTTTTCAACTGAGTGGACAATCAGAATATGGTCTCGGTCGTGATTGCGCCCGGAATCCTGCATGATGATCATATCACCAGGTTCAATTTCAAAAGTATTTATTGTGCGACTGTTTGTATCTGCAGCCAAAGTTTTTACGTTTGTGTTGCCGACTGCGCGCAGACGAGCGACAATCTGTCTGATTGGATTTTTTAAGTGAGAAAAAGAGAGTTGGTTTTTTAGATTGGTATTTTTTTGATCTAACTCTCACTTTGTTTAAAGAAGAGGC
>CAZVNO010000167.1:0-1599 GCA_964628715.1 uncultured Gammaproteobacteria bacterium
TTTCCGCGGACTGCAAGAACCGATTTCTCCTACGCATTAAATCAATAGGCAATAGGTGTTGATAATTTTAGTTGTATCCTAATTGCGCGTAGGTTACGTATGAATCGAGAAAACTTCCTACTGTCAACTAAGCCAATTATGCCTACAAGGGAGAGGTGGGGATAAGGTTTTCTGTGTATAGATTTGACAGCCTATTTTGGGAGTGGTATATTATCACTCGTTAGGCTAGAGTGCTAAGTATGCAAGAAAGAAAGCAAAACTTATTGAAACTCATTATTGAGAATTATATTGAGACCGCAGAACCGATTGGCTCTAAGTTTTTGGTTGAGCAGGCGGATTTGGATGTTTCGGGAGCAACGGTTCGAAATGAAATGCGCGAATTGGAGGAAGAAGGCTACCTGACGCATCCACACACTTCTGCCGGTAGAATTCCGACAGATCTGGGGTATCAGTACTATGTTGATAATTTGATGAAGGTAAAAGAGCTGCGAAAACATGATGTTGCTGAACTCCAGACCATCCGAAACTCAGAAAAAAATCCAGAAGCGGCCATGAAGCTGATTGGTAAATTTTCGGCAGACCGTACCGGAGCGGCTGTTATAATATCCTATGGACCGGATTCGGTTTATTACACCGGCATCTCTTATCTGTTTTTGCAGCCAGAATTTTTGGATCACTCTCACATGGTTAGTATTTCAAGTATTTTTGATCACTGCGAAGAACATATGCGCGACGTGTATCGAGTGGTTGGTGAAAGCAAAGATCCTAAGACCCTTATCGGTAAGTATAATCCGCTTGGATCAGCTTGCAGTCTTACTGTAACTCGTTTGCCAAATGACGTACTTTTTACAATTATGTCTCCGCTCCGGACAGATTACGCTCGGAATTTGGCTCTCCTTGAAAAGATTCGTACATTATTTTAAAAATTAAAATGTTGTTTATTAATATGAATGACGAACAAATTGCACAACAAAAGAATGATGAAAGCCAGGAACCACCAAAAACTTCGGCGGCGGATCCGATTGAAGCTTTGAAAAAAGAAGCGGCCGATTAAAAAGACGGTTGGCAGCGTGCACTTTCTGATTATCAGAATCTGCAAAAAGAAGTTGCGCGTCAACGAAGCGAATGGGCGACAATGAGTGAATTGCAGGTACTAGAAGAATTTTTGCCTGTCTATGGTAATTTTAAAAAAGCGTTTAGTAATGAACAATTAGCAATGAACAATGAACAACAAAATTGGGTAAAAGGTATTGGGTATATCATGAAGCAGTTTGCTGATGTGCTCCGAAATCATGGTATTGAAGAAATGAAGACCGTGGGTGAATTATTTGATGCCTCGAAGCATGAAATTGTTGGCGAAGAATCATCCGAAGAACCGGAGCATGTGATTTTGAAAGAAATCGATACCGGGTACACGATGAAAGGCAAAGTTATAAAAGTTGCAAAAGTAATTGTCGCAAAAACTTAATTTCTTAATATTATAATTTATGTCAATTGTTCGTTGGTCTCCCATGTGGGACCCGTTTGAAGAAATGGAAGCGGTAATGAATCGGCTTCCGGCAAATTCAAACGCTGGTAGAGGATTTGTGCCGGCGATGG
>CAZVNO010000168.1:0-1539 GCA_964628715.1 uncultured Gammaproteobacteria bacterium
CAAGTTCGGTAAATAATTTCTGAATACCATCTATGCTCCACTGTCTAGTTTCTTGAAATACCGGCCAAATACTTGAGTCCTTTGATTCAAGTTTTTTTTGCAAAATGTCCAACTCCACTTTTACTTCGTCAGCATGACTTTTTGCATAACCACTAGCTTCAGCGTAAATCTCTCCAAGCCATTTCTGCTTATTATCTGGCGGAACTTCAGTGGCATGAAATTTCTCCATACCCCACAAACACCGGACAACATGAGCGCCGAAATCATTCAAATAATTTACCGGAATTGGTTTGTAGCCTGATTTTTTATAAAGTTCGACAAGGGTATTTCCAATGCAAATATTTCTAAAATGTCCGATATGAAATTCTTTATGAGTATTGTTTGATGGATACTCAATCAAAATTTGTTTCTTTTTGCCAATACTAGACGAACCCAAAGCGCCCGGCTTCTTATCAATTGAGCGAATCACAAGGGCAGCTAACGAACCGGCATTCAAAAAGAAATTAACATACGGCCCATGAAACTCAATTTTTTCTACCAATTTCGTTGTCTTTAATCTAATAATCGAATGAAGCTCTTTGGCAGCTTCGGCTGGATTATTCTTTTTAATTTTTGCCAGACCAAAACAAGCAAAAGCAACATCGCCCAATTCTGGATTTGGCGGAATTGAAAATTCAATATCCCCTTCGATACCAGCGCCACGCAAAATTTTTTCTATCTCTTGCCTGACTTTTACCATCATACAATTTTCACAAAAAAACGCTTCCCTTTTTGCACGATATCGCCTGCTTTAACTGTAGCTTCGACTGAAGTAACTTTTTCGTCATTTATCCGAACACCACCGCCATCAATATCGCGACGACCTTCACCACGACTTTTTACAAAACCAGCTTCGACCAAAACACTCAAAATATCAGACGCGCTTGGTTTTAGAGTTGGTATGTCAGTTGGTTTTTCTTTTTTGCCAAATACTGATTGGAAGTATACCACGGCTTCGGCAGCAGATTTCTCACTATGATACATCCGGACAATTTCTTCCGCCAAAGTTACTTTTGCATCGCGTGGATTCATCCCCTGTTTTAATCCGGTTTCCATACGACCAATGGATTCATGAGAATATCTTGCGGCGCTTGTTTGAAATATGGCTGCATGGTTCGACCAGCCAACAAATTAAACCGCTGATCAGTTCCACCGAGCTCAACATCAGCTTTCACTGCGACAGAGTCGTACCCTTGCATTAGCGGATATAGCACTTCACGAAGCGACACGCGAGTACCAGCATCAAGGCGACGGCGGATATTATCACGATTGATAAATTCAGCTACCGAAAACAAATTCGACTGCTCTGCAATATCAACATAATCAAGTTTCTTCAACCATTCGGAATTATAATGAAATTCCGTTTTTTTCAAATCAATAATTTTGCCGGCCTGAGCTTTGTATTTTTTCAAATTATTCTGCACAGTTTTTTTGTCGAGCATCGGTCGTTCAGAATCCTTGTCCGAAGTGTCGCCGATCACACCAGTGAAGTCACCAACC
>CAZVNO010000169.1:0-469 GCA_964628715.1 uncultured Gammaproteobacteria bacterium
TTCGATTATAAAAAAAGTTTGTCCGGACTGCTGGATCGTTCTTGGTGGTAGTTTGGCTGCATCATCAAATATGGTTCTTCATAAAACCAGCATTGATATTTGCATTGTGGGTGATGGAGAGATTGCATGGGTTAATCTCTTGAACTATGTAATGAAGAATAAACATTCATGGAACTATGATGAGCTTTTGGCAATAAAAGGGCTCGCCTACCTGGATCCTAATAAAAATCTAACTTTTACGGGGTATGGTCCGTCTATCCCCGGCGGAGCCAATCCATTACCAGATTACGAAATTTTAAAACTGGGTCTAAAGAACAGACCGGAAGCTTTAAAAAACTATTTCAGGATTGGGCTTGGTTCTACTGCGTTCCAAACGGACTCGAGATCATATGAAAAATCACGTAGGCCGATGCTGGCTCAATTATGGACAACAAAAGGATGTGTTGCACGCTGCACCTTTTGCCAAAGG
>CAZVNO010000169.1:479-883 GCA_964628715.1 uncultured Gammaproteobacteria bacterium
ATGAGTACGCTAAAGAGCTGGCCAAGTCTATGCACAAAAATGGGATGCTTTGGATGGCCAGCGGTGTTCGAGTGACGTCAGTTGATTTCGAAGACATAAAATTCTTTAAAGAAAATGGTTGCGTAAGCCTAAAGTTCGGTGTTGAGTCAGGGAGCCAGAAAATATTGGATGTGATGGAGAAGAAGTTTACTGTTGAACGTGTGTATAACACGCTAAAAAATTGTAATGCGCTTGATATATATTCGCCTTTGGCTGTCATGGTTGGCATGCCTGGCGAAACTAATCAAACAGCAGCCGAAACGGGAGCCTATTTAGGAAGATTAAGCTATATGTGCGGTGTTGACCCAGAGTATGCCGGTTTTTCCGTATTTTATGCATTACCGCTTACCGGTACTCCGCTATAT
>CAZVNO010000169.1:893-1506 GCA_964628715.1 uncultured Gammaproteobacteria bacterium
GGATCATTGGGAAATCGCCTGATGAAGAAGAGTCTTACTTGATGTCTGTATCAGGAACTGGAGCGAATAAAACAAATTATGTCAACCTTAGTGGTGCTAGCATAAAAGACGTTATTTGGTGGGACTGGTTGGTTAGGCTTGAGGCCAGGCGTGAATTTGATTCACTTTTAAGGAAGCAAGGGGCCCCGAAAATGGGTTTTCTGCAGCAGATCATTGTTAACGACAAGAAGCGAGAGATAATTGGAAATTCTGTCACGCTTAAACAGCTAATCAGAATGTTCTTATCGCCCTCTTTGGCCGGGATCAAGGCTCGCTTGTTCTACATTGGTGATTCAATCATGGATCAAAAAATTGTTCCAAATAAAACTATAAGTCGTATCCCAAGATTCATTATCTTTCCAATTTTGCGAAATGCGTTATATTTACAGTACCTGCTTCAAGGGATTGTGTTGGCTATTATAGGCAGGAATTTCAATCTCTGGAAAAAATGGCCAAAAGCTGATAGATTGAATCAGCCACATAGCGAATCTCAGGGCGTTAATATTAATGCGTCACTGCGCCGTGTTGTACAAATTAAACAAAAATCTTCTTCTGCTTGTGGCGATGTTCAAGA